>JAQBEG010000086.1:0-8441 GCA_032123985.1 Deltaproteobacteria bacterium | reverse complement strand
CTCGGACTGGTGTTGCTCGGGATCGGCGTGGGTGCCTACTCCGCCGCCACGTTTCTTCTTCTCACCCACGCCTTTATTAAGACCCATTTGATCCTCGGCCTCGGCGTTGTCGTCACAGCGCTGAAGGGTGAAACCGATCTGCGTCGAATGGGTGGGCTGGGGCCACGAATGCGTTGGACGCACGTGATGGTCGCGATCGGATGCCTTGCATTGGTCGGACTGCCACCCTTCGCGAATTTCTTCGCGATCGAGGAGATACTCGCGTTTATCGAAGTCTCGGAACGCGGAGATCGTTCGTTGCTGATCTCGATCGCTCTGGTCAGCCTTGGCATTCTCGCCTTCGCGATGGCGCGTGCCTACTTCATTATCTTCTGGGGGAATGTTCGTCCGACTGGTCTCGTCGCGAGTCAACTTCGGGATCCCACCGGTTGGATACAGCACAGTTTGACGGCGCTGGCTGTGATGGTGGTTGCGGCGGGTTTACTGACGCCATCACAGTTCTGGGGCGATCCCTGGGGCGTGGAGCGAATGGATTCCGTCGGTCATTTTCTGGTCGGCTCGATCGCCGGAGCGCCGGACCCGTTGCTCGCTGGTGCGGCGCGTGGATGGCTCATCGGCGCGCTCGTGCTGAGTGGACTAGTTGGAATCGGGATCGGCGCCCAGCGTTATGCGCGCCGCGGTTATCGCGGCGAGTCGGAGACGCCAGCGATTCGCTTCTCGCAGAATCTGATGCGCGAGATGTTTTACATCGAACAGCTCTTTGGCGTGGTGCTCATTCGACCGCTTCGCGGCCTGTCTCGATGGGCTCTGGTCGGCATGATCGAAACACGTCTCATTGATCGCGTGGTGATTTCGGGAGGCTCGGGTCTGGCAAGGCGAATGGTCTGGAGCGGGCTTAGGCGACTCCAGAACGGAAGGCTTCAGAGTTATGCGCTACTCGGTTTGCTGACGGTGCTGGTCATCGTGAGTTGGATGGTGGGTTGAGCCCTTGATGGACTGGACGAATCATCTGCTCGCCATTGTCGTAATGCTACCCGCGGTCGCGGCGTTCGGATTGGTGGGCTGTGGTCTGCTTCTTGGTTTCATCGGTCTGCCCCCACTCCCCGAGTCGGTGTGGCGCATCATCGGGCTGGCGACGATGTTCGGTACTTTCGCGCTGACCTTCGTTGGGCTCGGATTCGGATTCGATCCTGAGCGGATCGGTCTTCAGCACGTCGAGTTCTTCGTATGGCCGGAGACGTTCGGAGCGCATCTGCTTCTTGGGGTGGATGGGATCGGGCTCTGCTTTTTGGTTTCGACGGCTGGCCTCGTTCCGCTCGCCATGCTCTCTTCGCGATCAGAGGTTCGCGACTCCGTACGGAGCTGGGTGTTTACTTGTCTGCTGCTCGAATCTGGCCTGCTCGGTACGTTGGCATCGGTCAACTTTCTCTCCTTCATTTTCTTCTGGGCAACGAGCCTCGTTCCGATTCTGCTGTGGTTGGGCCGTTGGGGCGGGATCGGACGCGCGCGAGCGGCAGCGCGTGTCTGGACGATCGAATCGATGGGGCTCGCGGGACTGCTTTTCGTCGCATTCATTCTTCGTGAATCGAGCCTCGATCAACTCGGTGTGGCGACTCTCGATCTCGTCTCGACGCCATTGGAGAACGAGTTCTCGTTGCTCGATGTGCAGATCGCTCCGGTCGATCAGTGGATGTTGTTCCTGGTGCTGATAGTCTCTCTCGCGACTCGGCTGCCGCTCGTGCCGCTACATTTCTGGCTGCCCGCCGCACATGCCGCTGCACCGACCGGTCTTTCGGTCTTGCTTGCGACTGGCTTCGTACAGACTGCCGCGATAGGAATTTTGCGCTTCGCTCTGCCGCTCTTTCCGAATGCGGCAAATGACATCGGTCCTGCGCTGTCGATCATCGGAATATTTGCGCTCGTCTACGCATCCCTGATCGCGCTTGTACAGAAGGAACTAAAGCGTCTGATGGCGTATACGTCGGTCGGGTACGCAGGCTTCGCCGTCTTTGGGATCTCGACGCTGAACCTGCAGGGGCTGACCGGCGCTGTTCTCCAGATATTGACGCACGGTCTCGCGACCGCCGGGCTCTTTATGTTGATCGGCTTTCTCGCGGCCCGTCGCGGCACGACGGAGGTGGCGGCCTTTGGTGGACTGGCGAAGCCAATGCCGGTTTGCGCGTTCTTTTTCTCGGTCATGGTGCTCTCACTGATCGGGTTGCCCTTGCTCGGCGGCTTTGTCGGCGATCTTTTCGTTCTGTTGGGTAGCCTCGAGACACGACGGGAGCTCTCGGTCGTGGCCTTGACGGCCATGGTCGTCGCGGCGTCCTACCTGCTCTGGGTACAGCGCCGCCTTTTCCTCGGGCCAATCGATGAACCTGCGAACCGCGGATTGATTGATCTCGACCGGATCGAGCGTACGATTCTGCTCGTGATGACGATCGCGATCGTATTCGTCGGCGTGTACCCGAATCCCGTCCTGCGACGAATCGAACCAGCGGTTCTCGAGATCCTGGATCAGATGAACAGCCGCTTCGTTCCCATGGAGACGACGGATCCCGAGTCGGGCGTCGAAGTCGTTTCGGTCGAGCTTCTCCATGAAGGCAAGAGAGCGGGCCGATGAATCCGATCTATCTCCCGGCCGTCGGTGCACTCGTCGTGTTGGCGTTCGATCTCGTTTCGCGCTCGACGCCAAGCGAAAGCGAAGCGCCGCGTGCAAATGCGCTTTCGGGAATTCGGCTCGGGTCGGTCGCCATACTCGCATTTGGTGCGGTTCTGGTCTCATTGCGGAGTCGTGAATCCGAGATCGATGCGTTCGGCACGTTTGGGATCGTCTTCGTCATTGCGGCGGGTTTTCTCGTATTGAGTCTCTCGTTGACACATTTTGGAATGGCACGATCGCGGCCGGCCGAGCCGATCGCGTTGTTGTTGTTCTCGCTTTCCGGAATGGCCGCCGCGATAGTGACGAATCATCTGTTGGTTCTGATGATTGCGATCGAGCTGGCCTGGTTGCCGACGATCGCCTTGATCTCGATCGATTCGCGGCGACTCTCGTCGAGTGAATCGAGCCTCAAGGCATTTTTTGCACACGCGTTTGCGAGCGTGATTTTTGCACATGGAGTGGCGTTTCTCTTCGGGGCGACCGGTGGCCTGACTTTCAGCTCGCTCGGAGAAGTTTCGGTCATGCGACCGCTGCTCTTCGATGTCGGCGTCACGCTCGTGGTCGTCGGCTTGATTGCCCGCGCTGTGATCGCGCCTTTTCATCCCTGGTCACCCGATGTTCACGAGGGCGCGCCGAGTTTCGTGACGACTCATATCGTGACGGCTCTGCAGGCGACGACGTTCTTCATTCTATTGCGGATGCTCCACGCGTTGGCGCCGGTCGGATCCGACGTGAGTTCCGAGATCGCCGCTCGCGTTCCAGGACTTCTCACAGTACTCGGTTGTCTCGGGCTCGCGTGGGGTCATGCGATGGCGCTCGTGCAAGTCGGTCTTCGTCGACTGGTGGGTTGGTTGGGCGTCGGTCAGGCCGGGTTCTTCACGCTGGCCCTCGTCGACGCAACTGGAAGGGGCGGGGACGCGCTATTGCTGGCGCTCTTCGCCTCGGGCGTTTCGGCTGCGGGGGTGTTGGCCATTCTTTCGTCCCTCAGTCATCACGAGCGCGCTTGTGAACACGTGGGTGACCTGTCCGGCATGATGCAGCGAAGCCCGATTCGGGCTGCCTTACTGGCTCTTTTCCTTCTTTCCCTGGGCGGCTTCCCCGGCACGATCGGATTCGTTGCTCGTGTCGAGATTCTCGCGGCGCTCGAACACAGCGGCCATCGCATGCTGATGGTCGCCGGTCTTGCAGCCACGGCACTGGCATTGACGGCCGTGGGTCGGCCATTGCTCGCGATCCTTCGCCCGATCGAAGTGAAATCGGTTGCCAGCCGCGCACTGACCAATGAACAACTGGTCCTCGCGATTTGCGGCTTTTGCGTCGTCTATTTCGGCATTGCGCCCGTCGTGAGCTTTGGCGGCATCACGGCGCTGTTTTTTGATTGGATTGACGCGGCTATCGTGAGCTTGCGCGCCTAGCAGTCCGCCCGAGCGTTACCAACGTGGAGTGTTGTTCAGCGGTCTTCGGATGCTGCCATCTCTACGTGTGATCTGAAGAGCATCGAGCAGGGCCATCAGGGGCATCGCCGTTCTGCGGCTCGTACCGATGAGGGACTTGAGCGTCTGGGTATCGAGCTCTTCGTTCGAATCGAAATGCTGGACGACTTTTCCGATCAAGCCGAGAACGCTCTCGCGATCAAAGAAGAGTTCATCGGAGGCGGCGACAAGTACGGCCTGACGTTCGAGATAGTGGGCGAGGTCCCGGACGATTGCGGGATCCGCACCCATTTCTTCGGCGAGACTGCGAAGCGCTGGGGCGTCTAGACCCGATTCGGCAAAGCGCGCTCGAATCGAATCGGTGAGGCAAGTTTGCGCCTCGTCGAGGCTGGACTCGAATCCGCTCCTCGACACGATCTCTTTCTGAATCGCGATCTCACCGCGTTCCGCTAGGTGCTTCAGAAGAATTGCGCCCGCCTCGCTGGTGACATTGCCCGGTAGCGCTCCGGTGAGCGCCGCGCGGGGCATTCCCGGCTGAAGAGGCTCCTTTTCATGAAATGCATCGAGCGCCGTCAGCAAATTTTCCATGAGCCGGTCCGCGGCTCGCGTCGACAGGCAGACGGTGGTGTCGAGTCGCAAGATCGTTTTCGCTTCGACGAGCTTTTCGAGCGCTTCGCTCAACGCGGGATCGTCTCGTCCCGTCTCCTTGGTGAGCGCCGCCACGGTGGTGCCCTTGAGACCGGCGCGGGCAATGCGCACGTCCAGGGAATCAGCGAGATCGCCAACTGCCATGCGTTCGAGGTCGCGTTGGAGACCCGCATCGCGACGTCTTCGGTGGGGCGGCGCGACATCGAGTACGATGCCGCCACCAAGCGTCGAACCGACGCCCGCGTCCCGCGCGAAGCCGCGGAGTACGAAGCGATCGCCCGGAAGCAGCGCGAGTGGCGGGCCGCTGACATGGATCCGCGCGAAGGCACGATCGCCCGGCGCGATGGCATTCTCTCCGATCGGGGCGACGCGAGCACGACGCTCGGTCGTCCCACATAACAGCTCGACCGACGTCGGGTCGTCGAGGCTCGCCTTTCGTGCCAGCCAGTGCAAGCTCGCGTCGAAGGTTGCAGTCGCGAGAAGCGCACCGGGTTCAGTGAGTAGATCTCCGCGATGGATTTCATCCCTTGCTTCACCCTGCAGATTGACGGCGATGCGCGACCCAGAATCCGCAGCCTGGATCGTTTCACCATGTCGTTCGAGGCCACGGATCTTGGCTTTTCGAGCGCCGGGCTCGAGGACGACTGTATCCCCGACCCGACGGGGGCGACCGGACCAGGTTCCCGTGACGACGGTTCCGAATCCGTGCTTGGTAAACGTGCGATCGATGAAGAGGCGTGCGGGGCGATCGTCGTCGTTGTGTGCAGGCGCCGTACGGATGAGGTCTTCGAGCACTTCTCGAACGCGGTCTATGCCGTCCCCCGTCTGCGCGCTGGCGTTCAGGATCGCGATGTTGGCCAGGGGACCGTCGGCGAGAAGGTCCCGAACCTCCTCGGCCGCGAGTTCGAGCATCTCCTCGTCTACCAGATCGGATTTCGTCAGGACGACCAGCCCTCGCTGGATGCCCAAAAGCTCGCAGATCGCGAGATGTTCACGTGTCTGGGGCATGACGCCTTCATCCGCGGCCACCACCAACATCACCAGATCGAGCCCGCTCGCCCCGGCGATCATGGTTCTGACGAAGCGCTCATGTCCAGGCACGTCGACGACCGCAAGACGAAATCCATCACTTAGCTCGAGCGGGGCGAAACCCAATTCAATCGTGATGCCGCGGGCCTTCTCCTCGGGTAGTCGATCGAGATCGCGACCGGTCAGCGCGCGGACGAGAGCCGTCTTTCCGTGGTCGATATGGCCGGCCGTACCTAGGACGAGGCTCTTCGAGTCGTGATTCGACGTTGTCTTGTTTCCGGAATCGGCAGGCACGGCTCGTGCTCAGCGTGGCCCAATGCGATCGCAGCCCATATAAGGCACGAGAGCTTTGGGGATGGTGATGCTGCCATCTTTTTGCTGATGGTTCTCGAGGATCGCCACGATCGCGCGTGCGTTCGAGACCGCAGTGCCGTTCAGCGTATGCACGAACTCATTTTTCTTCTTGTCACCCGCGCGTCGAAATCGGATCTTCAGTCGACGTGCCTGGTAGTCGGTGCAGTTCGATGCACTGGTGATCTCGCCCCAATCCCCGTCGGCGCCCCGACCGGGCATCCATGCCTCGAGATCGAATTTTCGATAGGCCGGGGCACCGAGATCGGCGCTCGCGACGTCGATTACCCGATAGGGTATTTCGAGCGCATCGAAGATCTCTCGCTCATGGCCAAGCAACTCGGCGTGTTGTGCCTCGGAGTCTTCGGGTCGACAGAACACGAACATCTCGATTTTCGTGAACTGATGCACGCGATAGAGCCCTTTGCTTTCGCGACCGTGAGCACCCGCTTCGGTCCGAAAACAATGCGAGATCCCGACGAGCCTCAAAGGAAGCTCGTCCTCGGCGAAGATCGTGTCGGCGTACATGCCACCGAGCGTGATCTCTGCGGTTCCAATCAGACAAAGGTCATGATCGGCAACCGAGTAGATCTGGCTCTCTTTGCCGCGCGGATTGAACCCAAGGCCTTCGATGACCTCCGGGCGCGCGAGGTCAGGCGTAAGGATTGGAATGAAGCCCTTGGGTAGAAGCTGATCGAGGGCGAAGCGCTGGAGCGCGAGCTCGAGCAGCACCGCTTCGCGTTTCAGATAGTAGAACTTCTGGCCCGAGACCTTCGCTGCGCTCTCGAAATCAACCAGGTCGAGATCTGAGGCAAGGTCGAGATGGTCCTTGGCTGGGAAATCGAAAGAGCGCGGTTCCCCCGAAGTCGAGAGGAGCTTCCAGTCCTCCTCGTTTCCGCGCGGTGTCTCCGGATGTAGAAAATTGGGGAGCTGACGGAGCGCGGCTTCGAGCTCCACTTCGATTTCGCGCGCCTTTTCTTCGAGTATGGAGACCTCGTCTTTGAGGCGGCGGCCCTCGATCGCGTGCGCCGCGCGCTCGTCGTCGTCGAGCTTCTTTTGGCCGACCTTTTGATGTTCGTTTCGCTGGCGATTGGCCTCGTTCAGGGCCGTGCGCATCTCATTCGTTCGCTCATGAAGCGCGATCGTGGCGTCGAGATCGCCATCGACGTGCCTCGCAAGGCAGCTCTCGATGATCTCGTCACGCCGTTCTCGAAGGTTGCGCGCGTCCAACATGGAGGTGTAGGGAAGCACACGCCCCTAGGCGCCGCCATGGATCGGAGTGCCGGAGTCTGTTCAGGCGCTCTGGCCGCGGATCGCGCCCACCGATGAGGCGGTAGAGACGCAGTAGGGAACGCAAACCGTGAGCAGCATCTTGAGTGCCCGTTCATTCGAGATCTCGCCTGCCAAGAACGCGTCCCCATGGTTGATGGCAACCAGGATTGCGCCGACGACGACCGCGTAGCCCAGAGCGCGGCGTACGACGTCCGGTCGGGTGGCAACGGAGAGAAACGAGGGGGGGGCAGCCTGCGCGGGAATCTTCGATGTTTTTTCCATGAATCAATCCTCTTTGGGCTGGCCATTCTCGATACGGATCCTAAAGTGAAAAGATGAAGAAGACGACCGCTCTGATGATTCTCGTGTTCGCGATCGGCTGCACGCCGGAATCAGGCCCCGCCGACAACGCGACAGACAACGCGACAGACAACGCCACCGACGCCACCGACGCCACTGAAGCCACCGAAGCCACGGGGGACGCGAGCGAAGCGTCCGACCCTGCAGCGATCGCGCTGGCAGAGCGGGCAAGGTCGATCTTTGGAGAATTGCCAAAGGCCGTTCCGAATCCCGCCAATGTGGGGTCGCCGGCGAAGGTGGACCTGGGCCGTATGCTCTACTACGACACACGGCTTTCGAAGAATCACGACATTGCCTGCAATTCCTGTCATCTACTGGACGCCTATGGTGTCGATGGCGAGCCGACTTCGCCCGGTCATCGCGGCGCACGAGGCGGGCGAAACTCCCCCACCGTCTACAATGCTGCAATCCACGCGTCGCAGTTCTGGGACGGTCGCGAGCACGATGTCGAGGCTCAAGCGAAGGGACCTGTTCTGAATCCCATCGAGATGGCCGCCCCTTCGGAAGAGCATGTCGTTGGCGTGCTCGCTTCGATTCCGGGCTACGTGGATGCGTTCGCGGTCGCCTTTCCATCCGACGATCCCGATTCGCTCAGCTACGACAACATGGCGCGTGCGATCGGCGCCTTCGAGCGGAACCTGATGACCCCGGGCCGATTCGACGAGTTCATGGCCGGGGATCTGAAC
>JAQBEG010000085.1:0-3061 GCA_032123985.1 Deltaproteobacteria bacterium | reverse complement strand
ACTCTCGCGGACGTCAAGATCCGACAGCGCAAGCGCGCGGGAGAGACGTTGGGCGCTGGCGAGATCGAAGACATTCGACGTCCTGTCCTCGAGTCGTATGAACGCGAGTCGAGTGCCTACTATGCAACTTCCCATCTATGGGACGATGGCATCATCGATCCCGTCGACACGCGAAACACACTTGGAATTGCTCTGACCGTCGCCCAGAATGCGCCAATCGATAGCCCTAGCTACGGCGTGATGCGATTCTGAGGGGGAACGGAGTTTCTCCAATCCCCGTCTCTTCCGCTTTAGCCGGTGTAGGGAGTGCCCCAGGTATCCTCGAAGGCCATTTTCTCGACAGGTCGTCGGGAGATCGGACCGTGTCCACCGAGCACGGGATACCCAATCGGAATCGCCGCTGCTGTACCCCATGGTTCGGGTATTTGTAGAATGCGGCGAACCTCGTCCTCGCATTGACAGAGAAGCGTCGTCAGAACGCAGCCAAGACCTTCGGCTCGACAGGCGAGCAATGCGTTTTGTACCGCGGGATAGATCGACGCTCCACCAACGACCGAAATCCGATCGAGCTTCGCGTCCGTAATCGCCATGATCTTCGGATTGAAGCAGAAAACGAGCAGCACCGGCGTCTGCGCAAATCGATCAGCCAGGTAGTCGCCCGCGCCGATCATCTTCTCGGTGGAAACTCGAAGTGCCTCGGGCGCATCGGCAATCAATGCCCGATGACCTTTCGCATACGCGTACCATCCCTTCGAATAGAGTTGTCCGAGCTCCGCCATCTTGGCGCGATCGCGAACGACAACGACTCGCCACGGCTGAGTATTGCCGCCAGTCGGCGCCCAGGCCGCGGCCTCGAGGACGCGTCTTAGCACTTCGTCCGAAACCGCATCGGGCTTCAGTCTGCGGACAGCGCGAAGAGTGCTCATTGCTTCACGAAGATCGATATTGGACATCGGATCTACTCCCTTGGAATATTCGTCGGCGCGAGCCGACGCACGGCAAGCCTAACGTCCGTGAAATTCGGGCGACCGCTTCTCCCGGATCGCATCCAGCGCTTCCCGATGGTCGTCGCTTTGAAAGGTCACGATTTCGAGTGCGGTCGATGTGTCGAACGCGATACTGAGGGCGTTCTTGACGATCTTGTTGACTGCTTGTTTCGTATATTGAACGGCAAGTGGGGCGCCCTTCGCGAGCCGATTCGCAAAACCGAGAGCCGCATCCTGTAGTTCGTCATCGGGCACGACGTGATTCACGAGGCCGATCTGTTCTGCTCGAATGGCGGACATTGGATCACCCGTAAGCAGGAACTCCTTGGCGCGCGCAGGGCCAACGGCAAGGGGCCAGATCGCGGCGCCCCCATCCCCTGCAACGAGACCGACCAGCACGTGTGGATCCGCGATCGTCGCGCTCTCGGCCATCCAGATGACGTCGCAAAGCAGGGCCAGCGAGGCGCCAAGCCCGATCGCGGGGCCGTTTACCGCGGCCACCATCGGCAGGGGCACGTCCAGCAGATCCCAGATCATCTGTTTTGCGTCACGCCGCAAATGTTCGAGTCGCGCCAGATTATCGAGGGTCGGAAACCAGTTGAAATCGCCGCCTGCCGAAAATGCCCGACCAGCACCAGTCAGCAAAACACAACGGGCCTCGCTCTCGCGTTTCAGAGCCGCGAACAGATCGGTGAATTCACTGTGCAGGAGGCCGTCCACGGCGTTGAGTGGGCTACTGGGATGGTCGATCGTAATACGAAGAACGGGACCCACACGATCGACACGCAGCGCTTCGTACCGGTTTGGGTCGACTAGATCTTTGGACATTTCGACGCGCTCCCATAGGGCGATTCGCAGGCACAATCGCTTCAGGGGCGGGGCTCCGGAGAATCCAGAGGCGGTGTGCGAGAGAGCGGCCAAAATAGGTTATGCTCAACCCTTCATCCACCCGGTTTCGGAGAGGTCATGAAGATCACCCTACGTCGTTTTCTCATCAGTGCGCAGATTGGCGTTCTGGTTGCGATCGTACCCGCTGCGAGCTTCGCCGAAGAAGACGCGACGACGGGTGCCAAGGTGTTCGACGCCGCGGTACTCCGCCCCCTGGGCAGTGTCAGATTGGTCGTTGGCATGGCCACGCTGGCGGTAACCTCCGTTTTGTATGCCATCACTTTTCAGGGCAGCGACGTTTATCGCGAGACGGCCGACCTGCTCGTGGTCGAGCCTGCGAATTTTGTCTTTCGGCGGCCGCTCGGCGAGGATTTCTCCGGCGGCTGAGCAAATCGCCCGCAAGGCGTTTTCGGGAGCCCTGAGACCTCCGCGATTTCTCTCTCGCGAACAACACAACCCAACCTACACGGACAAATGAATTTTGTTCTAGGGCACTCAGATGACTCTGCCTGTGGCGACATACCACGCCTGCGGTGAGATCTCGGCTGAGTCTGATCGGATGCGCGCACGGGTGATACTGAGTCGATATTGCCCAGCCCCAGCACGGGGTGATACGTCCGTCAGGCTCAACATACGGCCCCAGCCGCCCATATGACGAGCCTAACAAAAGGGAACCCAAAACGAAAAGACGGGCCGGCGAAAGTGCCGACCCGTCTTTTATTGCTACGACCTGAAGGTCGCGCCGTTACCGACTAGCGGTTGCGGCGTCGAACCAACTGGTGGCATCCGAAGAGCGCAAACAGTCCTGCCGAGGCAGCAAAGATTGCACTGGGTTCCGGAATTTCAAGCGTGCTCCACGTTCGGTTCGCGTTGCCCAAACTAATGTTTCGAGCAGACATCGATCCGGTCACGAGCGCGATAACACCGTTACCGCCAGCCGTACGTGCATCCGTTCCGGTCCGTCTCCACATCTCAGACGGATCGGCCGGTAGCATGCTGGTCACCGTGATCGACATTCGACCCGTCGTCACCGGGAAGCCAACGCTCGTCGCATTCTGGCCCGTGAACGCCAGCGCTCCAAGTCCTGGGCCGTTGACGTTCACGATCGCGCCGTTGAAGCCGATCGTACCCGTGAACACACCCGAGGCAGTCGTGAACTTCGGGTTGTTGACACTCCCGCCGAACGG
>JAQBEG010000084.1:0-3041 GCA_032123985.1 Deltaproteobacteria bacterium | reverse complement strand
CTTCTGGGGTATCCGGTCGTGCCCCCAGGCGCTGTATGCCGCGGGGTATAAAAATATGGGGTTTATGGTTCTGGCCCCCGGGGCTTTTATCGCCATCGGTCTCATCGTGTGGCTGCAGAAAACCGTTTCCAATAAGTAATGCTCAAAATATGGAAAACCTCATCAGCATATTCTTGAATTCGGTATTTGTGGGCAACATCCTGCTGGCCTATTTCCTCGGGATGTGTTCCTTTCTCGCCATTTCCAGGAACCTGGAAACCGCCACCGGTCTGGGTTTCGCGGTGCACCTCTCGGGCCCCAGGGGATACGGAGCCATGACCCAATATCGGAGTGAGACAATGGGAAGCGCTGTCTGGATTGAAAAAGCCGAATTTCGAATGAGCGCGGGCGGCGAAAGCGCAGCGATCGCCATGCTGAAGTCGACCTTCCCATCCGAAGCGAGCTTTATTGCGCGCGGCATCCACGAAAAGCCCGCGGCTTATCGCGATCTCCTTTCGGCGACGACCCTCGCCGGTGCCATTCGATGTGTCATCGGACTCGGCGAGCACATCATCGTTCACGAGATCCCCGACGGCGGCGTCAGCGCCATCGGTCGCGAGGGCATGATGGACGAATTGCCGGCGCGCGCGATGGCCCGCTTCTTCGCTCCCATCGCCCGATTCATCGAGCCGGAAAGTTTCATCGAATTCGAATCCGACCATGGCGGCAACTGGACCCGGTTCGAATTTCGAAACGGCGTGCTTCGCGTAGTGGAACGCGAGCTGGGTGCGGATGAACTTGGCGACTGGGGCGTGATCGAACACGATCGGACCGAAGTTCTTCTCGACCCCACGCTCTGACCTTCCGCTTCGCAGACTCTGATCGCTCACTCTACACGTGCGAATGTAGAAGCAGACGCCACTCTCCACGATCGCGCATACGACGCGGGCACCTCGTCCTGCAGCAATTCACCCGGTTTCAGGTAGTCGACGATCTCGCCATAGTGAAGCGTCTGTAGCTGTGAGACCCGTCGCACGATATGCCAGGGACGCAGATCCTCGCATGCGGCGATCCCGGCCGCGCCCATCAGTTCCATCGCCGCTTTGACGGTCTCGGCATGGAATCGCTCGACTCGCATGGCCTTTTCCTCGACGTCCAAACCGACGGTCAGAGCCGGATCCTGCGTCGCGATACCAACTGGACAATCGTTGTTGTTGCATTTTCTCGCCTGAATGCAGCCCATCGAAAGCATCATCGATCGAGCGGCATAACATAAATCGGAACCGAGTGCGAGCATTCGCACCAGCCCGAATCCGCTCGCGATCTTTCCCGACACGATGATCTTGATCTGATCGCGCAGACCAGTTCCGACGAGTGCGTTGTGGACGAACGTCAGACCGTCGATGAGGGGATTACCCAGTCTATTCGAAAATTCGAAGGGCGCCGCACCCGTTCCACCCTCGCCGCCATCGACCGTAATGAAATCGGGATAGAGGCCGGT
The DNA here is from genome assembly GCA_032123985.1 of Deltaproteobacteria bacterium. Lineage (GTDB taxonomy): Bacteria > Myxococcota_A > UBA9160 > UBA9160 > UBA4427 > UBA4427. Next base: position 1,561 of record JAQBEG010000084.1, on the reverse strand, counting down.
TTCGCGAATCGCTTTACAGATCGCTAGAAATTCGCGGCGCTTGCCTACGCAGAGTTTAAAGCCGACGGGTTTCCCGCCGGACAATTCCCTCAACCGCGCCACGAACTCGAGAAGGCCGATGGGCGTCGAGAACGCCGAATGTGCTGCCGGCGAGACGACATCGGCACCCATGGGCACGCCTCGAATCTTCGCGATTTCGGGTGTGATCTTTGCAGCCGGGAGGATCCCGCCATGTCCAGGCTTGGCTCCTTGCGAAATCTTGATCTCGATCATCTTGACGACGTCGAGCGATGCGCGCTCTGCGAACTGGTCTGGATCGAACTCCCCGTTAGCGGCGCGACAACCGAAGTAGCCTGTTCCGATCTGCCAAACCAGATCACCACCTTGCAGGTGATGCGAACTGATCGAACCCTCTCCCGTGTTATGGGCAAATCCGCCTGCGAGCGCGCCCCGATTGAGCGCTTCGATCGCGTTTCCCGAAAGCGACCCGAAGCTCATCGCAGAGATGTTGAAAATCGAGGCGCTGTACGGCTGTTTGCATCGCCCCTCTCCGATCATCACGCGGGGATTCGGATCGAGTGGCCGAACCGGGACCATCGAATGGTTGATCCACTCATAGCCACTTTCATAGACGTCACGCTGTGTGCCGAAAGGCAGCGTATCGGGCGCGCCCTTCGAGCGTTGGTAGACGAGCGAACGATCTTCCCGACTGAAGGGTCGTCCGTCGATGTCCGACTCGACGAAATACTGCTGAATCTCGGGGCGGATCATCTCGAGCAGATACCGAGCGTGTCCGATCACCGGGAAGTTTCGCCGCAACGCCCGTTTCCTCTGCAGCATGTCCGAGATACCAAGCAAGATAATCGGTCCGACGATCAGGGTTCCGTACCAGGCCGCCGGCCAGAAATAGCTCGTCACCACGATCCCCGCGCAGGCGATCGCGGCGGTTGTCACGAAGACGCCTCTCGCCGAAATGGGGCCACTCGCAGCACGCGACATACTCAGGATCGAGAGCGGACCCACAATCAAGAACGCGAAGAGAGCCGGCGGCCATTGGTAGCCGAGAGCCGCGAGAATCGAGAGCAGGATCACGTTCGACGTAATGAGAATGGCGTTCATGTTCGCTTTCTTCGCGAAGGCGTCTTCGCAGTGGCTGGTCGTCTGTTATTCGTCGGCCTGATCATCTCTCAGGCACGTCCAGCCTGAGATCTCAGCCGCGGTCCTCAGTCCATCACGATCTCTGCGATCTCCTGCAGCTTCGCCACATCCGATCCATAGAACAGCATCGTCGTCACACGGCTGTCTCGCCAAGCCTGTAATCGATCCCGAATTCGCTCCTTCGAACCGACGAGCGCGATCTCATCAATGAATTCATTGGGAACTGCGGCGATCGCATCTCCGCGATTTCCCTCCAGAAACAGATCCTGAATCTTCTGGGCTTCGTCGGGAAATCCCATGCGTCCCCATCAACTCCTTGTGAAAATTTCGATCCTTGGAACCCATACCTCCGATATAGAAGCCCAACATCGGACGAATCGAATCGTATGCACTCTCGAGATCA
>JAQBEG010000083.1:0-2562 GCA_032123985.1 Deltaproteobacteria bacterium | reverse complement strand
ACGCCGTTCAAGCCGGGCAACCCGCGAGGCACGCCCTAAAACCAGGTTCCCAACCCCACGACCCGACCTCGCATTCATCGCGAATCCAATCCTACATTCTCTTGAGTGAATTCGGAAAATCGCTGTACTCTCTGGCTTGATCGCGTGGCGGCCCTGTTGATTCGCTACGCTCTATTGTGTCAGACGGAGAGGGCGATCGGTCGATGGCGACGAGTGGCAAGGGTCGAGAGATTCAGATCGAGAGCGATGACGGGGCTTTTACCGCCTACGTGGCCACGCCGGCGAGCGGGCAGGGGCCCGGGTTGGTGGTCCTGCAGGAATGGTGGGGACTCGTGCCGCAGATCCGCGATGTCTGCGATCGCTTTGCGAGGGCGGGTTTCGTCGCGCTGGCTCCCGATCTCTATCGAGGCGAATCGACGACGGATCCCGACGAGGCGGGTCGACTGATGATGGAGCTCGAAATCGAGCGCGCTGGACGAGATCTCGAAGCGGCCGTCGAAGCGTTGCGACGTGAGCCCGCGACGACGGGCCACAAGATTGGCTGCATCGGCTTCTGCATGGGCGGGCAGCTCGCTCTCTTCGCGGCGTGCCGGCAGCCGGAGATTGGTGCCGTTGTAGACTGTTATGGCGTTCATCCAAACGTCTCACTCGATCTCGGGTCTTGCCAGGCCAAGGTGTTGGGCGTCTTCGCCGAGAACGACGATTTCATTTCGGCGGCCGATGTGCAGATTCTCGAGGAGGCGCTTTCGAAGGCTGGTGTGGATGCGAAGCTCTTGACTTATATTGGCGTACAGCACGCATTCTTGAACGATGCTCGTCCCGACGTCTACGATGCGGATACGGCCGCAGAGGCCTGGCGAGACATCGAGACTTTTCTGGATGCAGCGCTTCGTTAGGCGGGCTTGACCACAGTGCGATTTGACGAATACTCATACGGATCCATCGCTCGCCTCTATGATTGGCTCGCAGCGATCTACTCGCGAGGGCAAATCGGCGCCTCGAAATGCCGACATGTCGACGCGATCGGATCTGGGGATCGTGTGTTGTATGCGGGGGTGGGGAGTGGGAAGGATGCTCTGCTTGCCGCGCGATGGGGTGCTCATGTGACGGCCATCGATGTCGCACCCGAGATGCTCGATCGCTTGTCGAAGGAGCTCACGCGTGAAGGTCTCGAGTCCGAGCTGATTCGGGGTGATGTTTCGAGTCACAAGCCGGTCGAACTCTATGACGTCGTCGTGGCCAACTATTTCGTCAATCTTTTCGATGTCGAACGGGCTCGAGAGATGCTCCGACATCTAGGCACCCTGGTGAAACCAGGCGGGCTGCTGGTACTGGCCGATTTCGCGCTGCCGCATGGAGGGCCGATTGCCAAGGCCATCACCGAACTCTACTACCGGCCGGTCAATTGGATCGCCTGGGTATTCGGATTCTGCGCGCTTCATCCGATTCTCGACTATGCACGTCTGATCGAACCGATGGGCTATCGAATTCGATCGGAGCGACGCCTGCCCGTGCTGCTCGGCGTGAATCCCGCCTATGTATCGATCGTGGCAGAGCGGGTCTACTAGCCCCGATCCGTCATTGCGGTGGTTGGTGCTCGTCCCGAGGCCGGCACAGCGTGCATTTCGTGAATGGCTCGCCCTTGAATCGGAGTGCGTGCGAATCCTCACTTCTGAGATCGTCCGTGGGTCGCCGCGAGACGATCGAAGGCTCCGCTTGATTTCACGAAACCCACACTGCACCGGCCTCTTCACTTTCAGTTCTATGACGGCTCGGGACCAGGCCGCCTCATCTCTCTCTCGTCGCCCCCGCTCTCTCCGATGGTCTCGTGGCCTGAATTTGCATGCAGGGGGTGCTGCGGCGGCTCTGGTTGTGACCTTCTGACCAAAATTCCGGTCTGTTTTTCGCGCGGCGTGGACAAGATGACTCGTCTTCGATGGATGCGACTCCGATAAGGCTGGTGATCGACACGCAGAGGGATTGCGATCCAGTGAGCACAATTCTCGTCATCGAAGATTCTCAGGGTCAGCGAGCCGAAATATGCGCGGCGCTCGAATTGTCGGGTCTTTTCGACCGAGTGATCGAAGCCAACGACGGAATCGAGGGGCTGAAGTTGTTTTTGTCGGCGTCCCCTGACCTGGTGCTATGTGACCTCGAAATGCCCGGGCTCGATGGTGAGAAACTCCTTCGCATGAAACGGGGCCTCGGAGGTGCCAAGAGCACAACGCCCTTTCTCGTGCTCACCGCCGTGACCGATCCGGAGCGAAGAGCGCGGCTGCTTCAGATGGGTGCTTCCGACACGATCACCAAGCCCTTCCATACGGCTGATTTGATCGCGCGTGTGGCCCTTCATCTTGAACTCATGCAAGCGCAGCGCAAACTCATCGAGAAAAATCGTGAACTGGAGCGCCTCTCGCGAACCGACGAATTGACAGGCCTCGCCAATCGTCGTCATCTAAACGAAACGCTGGTGGCGGAAATCAAGCGTTCGCGTCGCTACAAGCTGCCGTTTTCGATTGCGATTGCAGACATTGACCTGTTCAAGTCCGTGAACGATGAACA
>JAQBEG010000082.1:0-3499 GCA_032123985.1 Deltaproteobacteria bacterium | reverse complement strand
GCCTCTTCGAAGATCGGGACAGAAAGGGCATTGCGTCCTCCAAGCAGATGCGCAGCGACCCCATAGCCATAGAGCAGGCCGACGAGGACGCCGGGGTCGCCTTGTTCTTCTGCGAGGCGTTTGCCCTCGGCAAAGATCTCCTCCGCGCGTTCCGCGGTGATGCCTTGTCGAAGTCCGCCTCGCAGGATCATCGAAGCCGCTTCGACGCGCAGAGCATCGTGCGTGCCGTCGTCGCGTTCGAGCGCAAGAATGTCCCAGGCTCGTTCCCAATGACGCATCGCTTCGGCCGGACTGTCCAGCCCGGCTGCTCGGGCCGCTCGGGCGTGCCAGCCGGCTGCGATGGCACGCTCACCAGCGACCTCCCAGTGATGCGCTAGGAGCGCCGCGTTTTCGTCGAGCTTCTCGCACGCGAGGTCTTCGATCGTGCGGGCGACCGCCGCATGCAGCTGGGCCCGTCGGTTTTCGAGGAGTGAGGTGTACGCAACCTCCTGCGTGAGCGGGTGTTTGAACCCGTACTCTGCTTCTGGATAGAGTTGTTTCTCGAGCAGGAACTCCGCCTGCACGAGTTCGGCCAGCGACGCCGTGAGTTCAGCGCCCGACAGCTCGGTGACCCGGGCGAGGATCGAGAGTGGGAACTCCTTGTCGATGACCGACGCCGTTTGGAGTGTACGTTTCTCGCGCTCCGGCAATCGGTCGATTCGCGCGGAGAGCACACTCTGCACCGTGTCGGGAATGACGAGCGCCTCGATCGGGGCGACCAGGCGATAGGCGCCGCGTTCCCCCGCCAAACTCCCGCTCTCGACGAGAGACTGGACGACCTCTTCGACAAAGAAGGGATTGCCCGCGGTGCGGTCGTAGACTCGTTCAGCCACGTTCGCGAGGGAGGGATCCGCTCCGAGCAGGTCCATCAGCAGCTCGTCGATCGCCGCCCGGCCAAGAGGGCGTAGAGGAATCTGGCGGTAATGGCTCCGGGTCATCCACTCCGCGTGGTACTCGGGTCGAAAATTGACCAACCAGAGCGTGTGCGTATCGGGAACCGCGTTCACCGATTGAGCCAGAAACGCGTCGCTGCCCGGATCGATCCAATGCAGGTCGTCGAGCAAAAGGACATTAGGCGCATCGCGGCTCCGCGCCTCGGGAAGGTGGCGTACAAAAGCATAGAGCTGTTGTTCGCGGGCCTCAGGACTCAGTTGCAGCGGGGGTTTGGCGGGATCCGAGACGCCGAGAAAATCGAAAAGGAGAGGCAGCATCGCTTGGAATTTGTCGTCGAGGAGTGCGAGCTCGCCGGCAATCTTGCGCCGGGCGTCGTGATCGCTGTCATCGGATTTCAGTTCGAAGATGTCTCGCAGGAACTCGAAGAAAGGGAGGTGCGGGATGTTCTTCCCATGCGCTGGGCAGTGGGCGGCGTTCACACGGATGCCACGTGCGCGACAGCGATCGACGAACTCGGCGCATAGACGGCTTTTGCCGGTTCCCGCTTCGGCCACGACGCCCATGACCTGGCCGTTGCCCGCGATTGCCTCTTCGAGAGCGGCGTCGAGAGCCTCCATCTCGCGATCCCGGCCGACGAATTTGGCGAATCCGCGCGCGCGCGAGCGGTCGAGACGGGTGTTCGCCGCGCCGAGCCCCTCGAGTTCGAAACCGCGGATCGGCTCGCTGCTGCCTTTCAAGTCGAACTCGCCGAGATCGCGAAGCGCGAAGTAGCCTTCCACGAGGCGAGCGGTGTTCTCCGTGAGGTAAGTGCTGTCCGCTGCGGCGCGGGCCTCCATGCGCTGGGCCAATCCGACGGTGTGGCCCTGCGCGGTGTAGTCCATCCGAAGATCGTCGCCGATCCTTCCGACGATGACTTCACCGGAGTTGAGGCCAAAGCGTGCCGAGAGGCTCACGCCCTCGCTGCGCCGGGGTTCGTCAGCATAAGCGCGCACGGCATCTCGAAGCTGAAGGGCAGCGAAGCAAGCTCGCTGTGCGTGATCCTCATGCGCGAGCGGCGCGCCGAAGAGAGCCATGATGCCGTCGCCCGTGTACTGGTTGACGGTTCCTTCAAATCGGTGAATGCCATCGGTCAGGATTTGAAAGAATCGATCGAGGATTGCGTGCCATTTCTCCGGACCGACCTGTTCGGCGAGATCCATCGAACCCTGCACGTCGGCGAAGAGTACGGTGACCTGTTTGCGCTCGCCCTCGAGCACGGACTTCGACCGCAGGATCTTGTCCGCCAGATGTTTGGGTGTGTAGTCGAGAGGGTTTCGTGCGGCGACGGCAGCGGCTTGATTGGCGCGTTTGATCGCCGTTCCGCATTCGAGACAGAATTTGGCCGCCTCGGGAAGCGGCGTTCCACACTCGGAGCAGTTTCGCGGAAAAGCGGAGCCACATTCGAGGCAGAATTTGGCTTGATCCGGATTGTCGTGTTCGCAGGAAGCACATCTCATCGGGTGAATACTAGTGCAGACGAGACGCATGGAGGGGTGAGACGGAGCAGCCAACCGGCACCCGGCGGCTCTTCGCGGAGTCCTCGAAAATCTTCATGTCGGCGTGGGATGGGGTCAGGCCGCAGCGGCAGCAACGATGGCCTCGACCAGCGCGCCGGGTTCTTCTTCCTGGATGAAGTGCGTGCCGTCCGGAAACTGACGATGCGGTTGTCCTTTCGCACCCGGAACGTGCTCCTGGAAGATTGTGTCGAAGAAGCCGAGGACGGGATCTGCTTTTCCGTACGCGGTCACGAAGGGCTTCTGCCAGTTCTCGAGGACACGCCACGCCGAGTCGTAGAGAGCCATTGCGTCGGGCGTGATGTTGGCGAGAGCAGGGAAGACCAGAACCCCCGCCTGGTAGCGGGCATCGGGGAAGGGCGCGTCGTAGGCCCTGATCTCATCCGGGGTCAGCGCGATCCTGGCGCCGTTGTCGACGCCGGCGAGACCTTCCGCAAGCGCCGTGCCGACGTTCATATGATCTTGCGCGGCGGCCCATGCCTGCCAGCGTGTGAATGCCTCGGGGTCGGAGGAGTTCTTCTGGGCTTCGATCATGCGGTCGAAGTGCGCGGGGTCGGGGAGGGCAGCGTTGGCGACGACGATGGCGCGGAAGCGTTCTTGTTCGTGAAGCACCGCGGTGAGACCAATCAGGCTGCCCCAGTCTTGTCCGAAGAACGTCGCGTCGTGAAGGTCGAGCGCAACGATGCACTCTCGCATCCAGCCGACATGTCGAGCCACGGTGTAGTCGCTCTTTTCGGACGGCTTGTCGCTTCTTCCGAAGCCGATCTGATCGGGTACTACGACCCGATGACCGGCGGCGACGAGACCCGGAATCATCTTCCGGTAGAGGTACGACCACGTGTGCTCTTCCGATCTGTGCCCCTGGGAGTACCTAAGCAAGCAAACGCCCAGAGGATCATCCGACCTACTGAGAGCCGGTTCATTCCGTCGCCACGGGCTCGTCCTCGTCGCCCTGGTCGTGCGGTGGACGAAGCGTATTGACCACGCGCCGGTAGACCGTCTCCGAGACCACC
>JAQBEG010000081.1:0-6166 GCA_032123985.1 Deltaproteobacteria bacterium | reverse complement strand
GCCCGCGGAATGATTTCGCGGGCCTCGTTCATTCTGCGAAGCTCGAGTTGCCGGCTCGTCGCCAACTCCCTGCCTACCGGATCCGCAGTCAGCGCCATGCGGGATTTTAGACTCACAAGGACGGCAAGGTTGCTTAGGGTTGGAATCGAACTGACCGATGCGTTCTCCGTGGAAATCAATCGTCGCATTCTCGTTTTCGATAGGACGGAGGGCGAACTCAAGCAGCTCGCGCTCGATCTCATCGGCCGCGATTTCGAGGTCCACTACGCGAACGACATCGACGAAGCCCAGATTCTTGCGCGTGAGACAAAGGGCCGGATCAACGCGGTCGTGCTTTCGACGGACGCCGGAATCGAGCGAATTGCTGATATTGCGCAACGCTTTGGCGTGTCGCCTGCTGCGCTGATTCCAATCGGGCCGCGGCCAGCAGATCGAGTCGTTGCCGCGCTGCACTTCCACGGCGTTCGCTGGCAACTCTGGGACGACCCGCCAGACGAATCGATCCGTTTCGTCATCTCGCGCGTCTTGTTCGAACAGGACCCATTCGAAATCCGATACCACAGCCGCGTGCCCACGAGCCTCGCCGCTCGCCTCGAAGTCAACGGCGTAAAGTGCGACACGAGTATTCGCGATATCAGCCTCGGCGGGGCCTGCTTGCTCGGTGGCGTCGTTGGAAACGAGGGTGACCAGGGCAGTCTCGATTTTTCTTGTGGGGATGACGAGATCAGCTTGCCCGTTCGAATCGCCTGGACGATCGGCGATGCGGCCGACGCACTGAACGTTTCGGGTGTTTCGTTCCTTGAGGTGACCCCGGACGCAGGCGAAGTGCTCGACCGTCTCCTCGAATCGGTCTTCGCACGACGCCGGATCGAAAAGCCCTTATAGCGAGGGATTCGCCCTCAGCTATCCTCGGCGACCGTCCATGCCACGCAGGCGGACCCGTATCTAAGTCCAGGGATCGACTCCCAGAAAACCGGAAGGCAACTCCGATGGCGACCACCGACACATCCCAGTTCAAAAACGGCCTAAAGCTCGAACTCGACGGCAGTCCCTTCACGATCGTCTACTTCCAGCACGTGAAGCCAGGCAAGGGCGGCGCTTTCGTTCGCACCAAGCTCAAGAACTTGCTGAACGGTCGTGTCATCGACCGGACTTTTCGATCGGGTGAGAAAGTCGAGCTCTCCGAAATCTCGCAGCATACGATGCAATATCTCTATCACGACGGCGACAATCTCGTCTTCATGGATCAAGAGACGTTTGAGCAAGTGCCGATCTCACCCGACGTAATCGGTGACCAGATCGAATTCATGCTCGAAAACATGAATGTGGACGTCCTCTTCTGGAAGAGCAAGCCCGTCAACGTTCAGCTCCCGAACTACATCGAGGCCAAAGTCATCAAGTCCGATCCTGGGGTCAAGGGCGACACGAGTTCGGGCACCAGTAAACCGGCGACCCTCGAGTCTGGTGCGACGATCAATGTTCCGCTCTTCATCAAGGAGGGCGACGTGCTTCGCGTCGACACGCGCACGCGCGAATATTCGGAACGAGTCAACAGCTAGACAGACCGGCGAGGAACATGCCGACCAAACATCCGAAACGCGCCATCGTGCTATCAGGTGGTGGCGCCCGCGGCGCCTATGAGGCCGGCGTTCTTCGCTTTATCCTCGACGAGTTGCCCAAGCGAACCGGAAGCATCCCGGAATTCGAGATCGTGTCGGGAACTTCAGTCGGCGCAATCCACGCCTGCTTTCTCGCGGCAACCGCTGACGAAACCGAGAACCGCGGCCAGCGGCTCGTCGATATCTGGGCCCGTATGCGGGTCCAGGAGATCTTCAAATTCACGCTTCTCGACTTCATCAAGCTGCCTCGGCGCATACTCGGCGTGAAGCATGTCGCGAAACAGTTACGCGATGGACAACGTCCGGACCGTTTATACGGCCTGCTCGACACCGAGCCGCTCGAGCGCCTGGTACTTCAATCGATCCCCTGGAAAGGGATCCGCCGCAACATTCGGACCCGCCGAATCGACGCGGTTTGCGTCGCCGCAACTCAGGTAGCAACAGGACGCGCTGTCATATTCTGCGACAGTCATCGCGCGGAGCTTCCACCTTGGGCCAGCGTCTCCAATATCCGCATGCAGCGGATTCGCATCTCACCCCTCCACGCTCTGGCGTCTGCGGCGATCCCACTGCTCTTCCCTTCCGTCCGAGTTGGAGCCCGCTACTACGCCGACGGCGGCCTGCGTCTCAACACCCCACTCGCCCCGGCCGTGCGGCTCGGCGCGGATCGAATTCTGGTCATCGGCCTAACCCACGAAACGGGTCCTTCGACGAGTGAGTCACTCGCCCAGGAACGCACAGCGGAGTTCGGGAATCCAATGTACCTGTTCGGAAAGGTCCTGAATGCGCTGATGTTGTCCCCGATCGATGCCGATGTGGCCCGACTCCACTTCGTCAACGACATCATTGCGACGGGATCAAAGGTCTTCGGTCCCGATTTTCTCGAGCGGCTCAACTCCGGCCTCGACCCAAAGGGCGAGCGGCCGCTCCGAAAGGTTGAAAATCTCGTCATTCGACCCTCGGAAGATCTCGGTCGAATCGCGGCGGAGGTCGTGCGCAATGATCCCGATCTCAAGTTGGGTCCATTCCTCGGGATGATGCGTCGCGCGACTGGAGTCGGATCGACGGTCAAAGAAGCCGACCTATTGTCCTACCTGTTATTCGATGCGGCCTATGCACACCCCCTCGCCGAGCTCGGCTTCAAAGACGCGGAAGCGCAACAGGAGGAGCTGGCGGCCTTTTTCCGAAACGACGACTGACGAATTCGTCGATCCCAGTTCAGGGTGCCGAGTCTCAGCCAAACCGGTACGTTCCGCCCCTATGCGGGGAGACCAGCTCGCACGACAATGGCTCTTGATCCAACGCCTCGCACGAAGCCGCGCGGGCGCGGGCCTGGATGAGCTTTCGGAAGAACTCGGCTGCGTCCGTCGCACGGTCTATCGCGACCTCGATGCCCTGATGTACGCTGGATTTCCGGTCACGAGCGAAAAGCGCGACGGGAAAGCCTACTACGGCTTTCTCAATTCCTTCGAGATGGGCCAGGTGCCGTTCACACCGGACGAACTGCTTGCCCTCGCGTTCAGCGAAGATCTACTCCGAACTCTAGAAGGAACCGTTTTTCATGATTCGATTCGTGCGGCGCTAGCCAAGATACGTGCTGGCCTCGGGCCCGAGCTCTCCGGCTACCTCGAGCGACTGAGCAACGGCTTTCGCGTGCTACCCGGTCCGCATAAACGCTACGAAGCTTTTCGAGACATCATTCGTACGCTGAACGACGGCGTGCTCGAGAGCTATACGCTCGAAATGCGATACCGAACCGGACGCACCGGCGAAGAGACGACGCGCCGCATCGACCCCTACAAAGTCTGGTATCACGGCGGTGCGCTCTACGTGATCGGCCTGGACCATCGCTCGGAAGAAATTCGGACATTCTCCGTCGACCGCATTCAGGCGATCGAAGGAACAGAAATTTCCTTCGTGATCGCCGAGGGCTTCGACTTCGACGCCTACACTGCTTCGAGCTTCGGCGTCGTCTCGGATTCTGCTGTCGCAGTTCGCATCCGATTCACGCCCGACTGGGCGTCGTACGTCGACGAGCGCGAATGGCATGCCAGCCAATCGACACAGCCGCTGCCCGATGGTGGCCTCGAACTCGCGATGGAGGTCGGCGCGACCCATGAACTCGCGAACTGGATCCTCTCCTTCGGCGGAGGCGCGGAAGTCATCGAGCCAACATCACTGCGCGAAGAGGTGAAGGCCTCGCTCAAAGCCGCGTTGTCGAATTACGGCTAGCTCGGAGGAGCCAACCTCAGGCGTCGTAGATCATTCCGACACGCCGCCAATGATCCTCCGTTCGATTGGTGATCAGGCCCAGATTCCGGAGATTGGGCACCACCGTATGCATGTAGATGGGGCTGTTCAGCTCAGCGAAATTCGGCAGCGTCGTCGTCATGGCAACGACGGCCTCGGGGTCGATATCGTATTTCGGACCGATCGTGCGAAGCATCTCGAGCTGCTGATCGGCGTTGAGCGTTTCGAGGATTTCGAAGGCCCAGTCCTCCATTTCTTCCATGTGCTCGGTCGAAGCCTCTTTCACGATTCGACGCATGTTGAGGACGCCGAAAGCGGCATGTCGCGCCTCGTCCTGTGACACGCGATGAAGCATCGTCGTGAGGAGCGGGTTCCTGCTTTCCTGGGCCATCATGTCCATGATCCCGACGGCCATTCCCTCGAAGAGCGTTTGCATTCCCAACACCTTCTTCTGCATCCCCTCCGCCTGGAGAAGAATCTCGAGAAGCGTCTTCAGACCGCCGCCGATCGGATAGATCGTGCCCGCCTTCTCGGAAAGGAATTTCGCGAAGACCTCGATATGTCGTGCTTCGTCGATCACCTGGCTCGCGGCATAGTATTTCTGGTCGATCTCCGTGCAGACATTCGTCAGCTGACCACAGAGCTGAAGCGCCGCCTGCTCGCCATGCAGCAACTGGGACAGGTTGTAGGCAATCTCGTCGAACGCAGCGGCCTTCTGCGTCTCCTCATCCTTGCCCATCATCTGGCAGATCGACGCCAGCATCGAGCCTTCGGGATTGATCATCCACTCGTCCGCCGTGAAAGGCGTCTCCCAATCAAGATCTGTCTGTGCGTTCCATTGCCCCCCCTTGCCCTTCTCGTAGAGTCGACGGAGCTCGTCGATTTCCGAATCGTACGACCAGGTCCAATGGAGACTGACGGGAACAGCAATGTCGACTTTCTGGCGAAGTCGATCGATCGTTGCGTCCGTATCGAAGTCGATGATCTCAAAGTCGCCGAGCGGCCGTCGGTAGTCTGAAAGAATCTTGTCCAAATCGTTCTCCTGATTGGATAGGCTGAATAGAGGCGCCGCGCTCGACACCCGCTCGTGTCGCAGATTCAGGCCAGCAGCCCGCGACGAATGAATTCAGAAACTTCCCTGCGCCGCCGCTCGACGGCCGTTCCCGAGAAAATTGGCTCGCCAATCAATGCCTCACCGATGTCGCCCGAAGCGAAATGGAAGACAATCGCGCCGATCGTCGTCTGGATCGTGTCACCAATCGAAACGGGACGAAAGATACCGTCTGCGATTCCCCGTTCGAGCAGCCCGCGAAAGCGAGCGATCACGCGCGCGAGCCTGGCTTCGTAAGGCATCAGCGGGCGACCCTCGGGCTCGAGCTCGAAAGGCGGAAACGGCTCCTCGTCGACCAATGCGCGCAACAACAGCCGAGCCGCGGGTGTGTCCTCGGCGAGCGTTCCGATCAGCGACTCGATCCAATGGTCGAGCTGCTCCGCCGCCATCCCGCGATGTTCGGCCTCATCGCAAAGCCCGATCTCCAGCCGCTCGATGACTCGATCGAGGACCTCGCCGTAGAGCTCGAGCTTGGTCGAAAAATGATGAAAGAGCGATGACTTACTCAGGCCGACCGCCGACGCGATCTGCCGCATCCCGACGCCGGTGAATCCGCTGACTGCGAAGAGCGCCTCGGCGACCTCGAGAATCTTCTCTTTGCTGCTCGGCTCGCTCAGATTTTTCGGAATTCGCTGCGTTTCGGTCAATACACCTGGCCTCGCCGTCGGACTGCAGCTAATCGTACAGACCGACCGATCGGTCGGCATCTCCAGGTTTCGAATTCTTCGCGATTCTCCATTTGGGTGCGCGGGGGGAACCGTTTGTGATTCGGATCGCTCCAATTCGGGTGGGGGGCAGACCATTCGCAACAAAGCCGCAATTTTAAAGAGGATTTGCCTGATCCGAACGGGAGTCGGCCGGTGGATCTCGCTATCGTCCCGCTTCGCCCCTGGTCCGGGGACGAGCGAGTCGTGGAACCCTTCGCGGCGGCAAAAGCGTCGACAGGCCCCGACGGTTTCATCGCATTTACAGGCGAGTGTGCAGCTTCATTCCGTAGTCGCCCGGAAAATCACATCAATTTGCAACGACGAGTGTTTCCGAGAATGCATTGGCCGCCCCAGTCTCGTTCACAGCTTCGACCCTTGGGCACCGGCGCTGGGCGGGCGATTGCGCGAGCAAGCTGGGCTTGCCTCGGCATGATCGCCCTGGTTTCTCTGTTCAGCACGGCCCCGATGAAATCCTCAGC
>JAQBEG010000080.1:0-6150 GCA_032123985.1 Deltaproteobacteria bacterium | reverse complement strand
GGTCTCGCTTTCGCCGGGGATCGTAATATGGAGATAGACACCACAATCACCCAGATGGGAACCCAATAATCGTTTGAGGGAAATCAGTCGGTCGCGCGTCACGTCCGGAGATTTCACGCGGACCCGAAGACTCGCAGAAAGTTTTTGCTCGGCCTGATCGAGACGGGTCACGTCTCGCACGAGAATTTTAGGCGGATCGCCCTCTTCGAGCGTGCCGTGCACGATCAAGGGGATCGGACCGCGCTCGCCATCCGCGCTCAGCTCGTCCTTTGCAGAACGCAGCAGGCCGACGTGCTGCTCGAAGGGCTCGGAGAAAATCACCAGCTCGAAGCTACCCTCGAGATCCTCGAGCGTTCCGAAACCCATGCGCTGGCCGCGCTTCGTACGGGTCTCGCGCAGGCCGGTGAGAAGACCTCCCGCTCTGATCTCGCGATTGCCCTTGCCGATGGCGCTCAATGCCGTCATATCGGTAAATCGCGCGAGTAGCGGTGCGACCGAACTCAATGGATGGCCCGTCACATAGAACCCCAGCAATTCCTTCTCGAAGCTCAAACGCTCGCGCTCGCCCCAATCCGCTGCGTCGACGAGCTTGGGGACAGCGAGTCCCGCGCCGTCCGAGAGTCCGCCGAAGAGACTTTCCTGTCCGACCGCACGATCGCGCTGCAGCGAAGCCGCGCGTTCTAGAGCACTGTCGATCGATGTCCAAACGGACGCGCGCGCTGAATGAAGGGAGTCGAAGGCACCACACTGCACGAGCGCCTCGACGACACGACGATCCACTTTTCGCGCGTCGACACGATCGGCAAAATCAAACAAGCTTTCGAACGGGCCGTCGGCCCGACGCGTTTCGAGGATGACCTCGATCGCCCCCGCTCCCACGTTCTTGATGCCAGCAAAACCGAAACGAATCGCACCTTCCACGACGCCAAAATCCTGATCGGATTCGTTGACGTCGGGCGGCAGAACCTCGATTCCCTTCTCGCGAACATGCGCGATATAGCGGGACAGCCGATCGTGGTTCGCCGATTCGATCGTGAGTACGGATGCCAGGTATTCGGCAGGATGGTTCGCCTTCAGGTAGGCGGTTTGATAGGTGATGTAGGCATAGGCAGTCGAATGCGCCTTGGGGAAGCCGTAGCCCGCGAATTCCACGATCAGATCAAAGACTCGCCCTGCTTCACGAGCATCGATGCCATTCTCTGTCGAGCCGCTCACGAAACGTTCGCGCTGCTCCTGCATCACGTCGGCCTTCTTCTTGCCCATCGCCCGGCGGAGCAGATCGGCCTCCCCGAGGCTGTAGCCGGCCATCTTCTGGGCGATCTGAAGCACCTGGTCCTGATACACGATGACGCCCAGCGTCTCCTCGGTCAGATCGGCGATCGACGGATGCAGGTACTCGATCTTCGTCGTGCCCCGCTTACGCGCAACATAGTCGTCGACCATGCCCGACTGCAGCGGACCGGGCCGGTAGAGAGCGACGAGCGGAATGATCTCACGGAAAGTCGCTGGCTTCAGCTTCAGGACCAGGTCCGTCATGCCCGACGACTCCACCTGAAAGACGCCCTCAGTATCCCCCCGGCAGAGAAGGTCGTAGGTCGGCGCGTCGTCCATGGGAACTGCGTTGATGTCAAATTTCGCGAGTCCGGGTTTTCGCCGAATCATCCGTTCGGCGTCCGCCATCAGCGTGAGCGTTTTCAGTCCCAGGAAATCGAACTTGATCAGCCCGATCTGTTCGACACAGTTCATGTTGTACTGCGTCATGACGTCGCCAGACTTCGGATCCTTGTAGAGCGGGACCATCTCGATCAGCGGCTTGGTCCCGACGACGACGCCGGCGGCATGTTTTGACGCGTGACGGGTGATGCCTTCCAGGTTTTGCGCGGTATCGAGGAGCCGCTTCACCTGCCCGTCGGTAGCCATTGCTGAACGCAGCTCGGGCGACTGCGCGATCGCATCTTCGAGCTTGATGCCGAGCACGTCGGGAATGAGCTTCGCGATACGATCCACGTCACCGAAGGACATCCCGAGTACGCGGCCAACATCGCGAATCGCGGCCTTGGCCTGGAGAGTTCCGAAGGTCACGATCTGCGCGACCTTCATCTTGTCATAGCGACCCTCGAGCGATTCGCCCTCCGGTACTGCCCCGTCATACTTGTTCGCCACGTAGCGAATCACCTGCTCGCGGCCGCGCATGCAGAAATCCACGTCGATATCGGGCATCGATATTCGTTCTGGATTCAGGAATCGTTCGAAAATGATGTCGTACTCGAGTGGGTCGACGTTCGTGATGTTCATTCCGTAAGCGACAAGGCTGCCCGCTGAACTACCCCGTCCTGGCCCAACGGGAATCGAGTTCTCCTTGGCGTAGTTGATGAAGTCGGCGACGATCAAAAAATAGCCCGGGAAACCCATCCCCTTGATCACGCCGAGTTCGTGTTCGAGACGCTCCACGTAATCCTTCCGGTCGGCCGCGAAGGGCTCGTCCGGCTCCATACCAAGCTTGGCGCGCAGTCCCGACCAGGCCTGTTCCTCCATCACATCGTCGAGGCTCTTACCCGCCGGAACTTGAAAGTCCGGCATGTGATATTCGCCCATCGGAATTTCGACATCACAGCGCTCAGCGATTTCGAGTGTCGCCTCGACCGCCTGGGGCATGTCGTGAAAGACCTCGCGCATCTGATCACCGTCTTTGACGAAAAAGCCGTGGCCGTCGAAACGGAAACGCTTCTCGTCGCTGACGTTGGCGGCGGTACCCACACAGAGCAACACATCGTGGTCGTCGTGGTCGTGTTCCTCGAGGTAGTGCGCGTCGTTCGTCGCGACCAGCGGAATCCCGATGTCTTGATGCATCTTGAGCAGCTCTTGATTTACGACCTCCTGTGCCGGGATGCCGTGACGCTGCATCTCGAGGTAGTAGCGGTCCCCGAAGAGGCGAAAGAAATCCTCGGCCGTGGTCCAGGCACTATCTGGTTCGCCGGCAAGAATCGCTCGCGGCACCGGAGCCGACAGGCAACCCGAGGTGCAGATCAAACCCTGATGGTGTTTCTCGAGCAGCTCCCAGTCGATTCGGGGCCTGTAATAGAAGCCCTCGAGGTACGCCTTCGAGACCAGCATCATCAGGTTCTGGTAGCCACGCGCATCCATGGCCAGGAGCAGAAGATGGTTGATGGCATCGTAACCGGTCTCGGCGCGCTGCTTCTTCTCGCGATCGAAGCGCGAGCCACCCGCGAAGTAGACCTCGCAGCCGATGATCGGCTTGACGCCATTCGCGCGCGCCTTCTCGTAGAACTCGATCGTCCCAAAGAGATTGCCATGATCGGTCTGTGCGACCGCCGGCATATTTGCGGCCTTGGCGCGCTCGAAGAGAGGATTGTGCTTGATCGCACCGTCGAGGAGCGAATACTGCGTATGCAGATGGAGATGGACGAAGGGCGCGGGCACGCGCTACTCCCACTCGATGGTGGCGGGCGGCTTGCTCGAAATGTCATAGACGACGCGGTTGATGCCGCTGACCTCATTGATGATCCGACTCGATATCCTTCCAAGAACCTCATAGGGGATATGCGCGAAGTCCGCGGTCATGGCATCGGTCGAAGTCACACAGCGCACTGCGACGACATTTTCGTAGGTCCGCAGGTCGCCCATGACTCCGACACTCTCGACCGGCAGGAAGACAGTGAGCGCCTGCCAGATCTCGTCGTAGAGACCCGCTGCACGGATTTCCTCGATCATGATGGCATCCGCCTCGCGCAGAGGACCCAGACGTTCCCGTTTCACTTCACCGAGAATGCGGATGCCGAGACCCGGTCCCGGAAACGGGTGGCGCCCCAGAACATGGGCAGGTAATTCAAGTTCTCGACCGACCGCGCGTACTTCGTCCTTGAATAGCTCGCGCAGCGGTTCGACCAGGGCGAGGGTCATATCATCGGGCAGACCGCCGACGTTGTGATGGGTCTTGATCGTGACCGATTTGCCCTTGACCGAAACGCTCTCGATCACGTCCGGATAGAGCGTTCCTTGAACGAGAAATCCGACATCTCCGATTTTCGCCGCCTCTTCCTCGAAAACCTCGACGAAGAGGTTGCCGATGATCTTTCGTTTCGTCTCGGGTTCGGTGACGCCCACCAGAGCAGACAGAAATCGTTCCGAGGCGTCGACCGAAATGAGCCGAACGCCAAGTGTCTCTCGGAAGAGTGCCTCCACTTCCTTGCGCTCATTCTTTCGCATCATGCCGTGATCGACGAAGATGCACGTCAACTGGTCTCCGATCGCGCGATGAACGAGGGTCGCCGCCACCGAAGAGTCCACACCGCCTGAAAGCCCGCATACCGCACGACCGCCACCGACCTGTTCGCGAATTCTGGCGACGGCCTCTTCCGCAAACGACGCCATCGTCCAGGACGGCGTGCAGCGACATATCCGATGCACGAAATTCTCGAGGATGCGTGTTCCGCCTTCGGTGTGTACGACCTCCGGGTGAAACTGTACGCCCCAGAACGGCGCTCCTTCGGAGCGAACCGCCGCAAAGGGCGATCCCCCCGAACTCGCAATGACCGTCATGCTCTCGGGTAGAGCCAGCACGCGATCGCCGTGGCTCATCCAAACGGTCTGCTCGACATCGCGCGACAAGCCCTCGAAGAGCGGATCGTCGCGTTCGATCTTGAGCGTCGCCCGACCGTACTCGCGATCGTCCGCGGCCTCGATCCGACCGCCGAGCGTATGCACGAGAACCTGAAGCCCGTAGCAGATGCCGAGGATGGGGATGCCGAGATCGAGTACGCCCTCATCGAGAACGGGAGCGTCATCGTCGAGTACCGAACTCGGCCCGCCGGACAGGATGATGCCCGTCGGCGCAAACGACCGAATCTCCTCCAGCGCCATATCCGCCGGATGAAGCTCGCAGTAGACGTGGCCCTCTCGCACGCGTCGCGCGATGAGTTGTGAGTATTGTGCGCCGAAATCGAGGATCAGGATCCGCGAACTCGATGCGGGGGGACGAGAAGACATGAGGCGTCGGTCCTCGGTCTATGCGTCGATCGGTTGGGAGGGAATCGATCGAGGGATTTATATTCTTGGGGAACTAAGACAATAGTGGGCAAAGCGAATTCATCGTCGGGTCAGTCGGGTCAGTCGTTGCACCGAATGCCTCGCGCAGCATGAAAATCATTCGAGGCGATAGTTCGGAGCCTCCTTGGTCACGATCACGTCATGGACATGACTCTCGTGAAGACCGGAGGAGGAAATCCGAACAAATCGGGAGTCCCGACGGAGTTCGTCCAGATTGGCCGCGCCGCAGTATCCCATCCCAGAGCGGAGACCGCCGTAGAGCTGGTGAAGGGTTTGAGACAGGCTGCCGCGGTACGGAACGCGACCCTCTATTCCCTCGGGCACCAGCTTTTCATTCTCGACGTCCGACTGAAAATATCGATCGCGACTGCCGTCGGCCATTGCGCCGAGCGAACCCATCCCGCGATAGACCTTGTACGAGCGTCCCTGGAAGAGAACCACCTCTCCGGGCGATTCGTCGGTTCCGGCAAAGAGCGAGCCGATCATGATCGTCGCCGCACCAGCCGCGAGCCCCTTCACGACATCACCGGAATACTTGATTCCGCCATCCCCGATCACGGGAATGCCAGATCGCATTGCGACTTCAGACGCATCGCGAATCGCGGTGAACTGTGGGACGCCAACTCCGGCGATGACTCGCGTCGTGCAAATCGACCCCGGGCCGACGCCGACCTTGACGCCAGAGACCCCGGCTTTGATCAGCGCCTCGGTTCCCTCCGCCGTGGCTACATTGCCGCCCACGAGCGAGAGCTCGGGAAAATGACCCTTGAGATCTCGAATGGCCTCGAGAACGCCTGCTGAATGGCCATGCGCGGTATCGACCACCACGACATCCACACCGGCATCGACGAGCGCTTGCGTCCGTTCGAGCCGATCTGCGCCCACGCCGATCGCCGCGCCACAGCGAAGGCGCCCGAAATCATCTTTACAGGCGTCCGGATATCGCTCGGTCTTCTCGATGTCCTTGATCGTGATCAACCCGCTCAGCCGCCCGGCCTCGTCCACGACGAGCAGCTTCTCGATGCGGTGCTGATGCAGAAGTTCCTTCGCGCGCACCATCGAAGTGTTCGGGGCGACCGTGAC
>JAQBEG010000079.1:0-5415 GCA_032123985.1 Deltaproteobacteria bacterium | reverse complement strand
GCGCGGCCCCCCCCCCCGGCCCCGCCGCCCCAACGGCGGCGGCGGGACCTTCTCCCAGATCCCTCATCCAGGAACTCGCGTTCGTACCGGATTTCTCCGGCCAGACGATGGCACGCGCGCGAAACGTCGCTGCCGGCGAGTCACTCGAAATCACGACCCATGGAGCGATTGAGGGTCGAGTGGTGTCCCAGCTCCCAGTCCCCGGCACGATACTCGAGGGCAACGACCGAACGGTCATGCTCAGATTCGCATCGCGGCGGGAGGAGGGGTGATGAGACTTTCTTCTCTGCTCAGCGCACTGCCCGACGCGCTGTCTACAGTCGAGTGGCGACGCGAGGACCCGAGCGACGATCCGACGATTCGTGGCATTCGGTACGACTCACGACAGATCTCTCCCGGCGATCTCTTCGTGGCACTGCGAGGCGCGACCTCTGACGGACACGACTATCTCGATCGTGCGACGCGACTGGGCGCTGCGGCGTTGCTAGTCGAAGAGATGCCCGAGCCGGGTCGACGATTCGACCTACCGATCGTTCGCGTCCTCGATAGCCGCCGTGCCCTGGCACCGATCGCCGCACGTTTTTTCGGTCAACCGGCGAGCGAACTCTCGCTGATCGGCGTGACCGGAACGAATGGCAAAACGAGCACGACCTATCTCGTCGAGTCGATTCTCGCCCGAGCGGGCTGGCGAACCGGGCTCATCGGCACCGTCGAAATTCGCTATGCCGGCGAACGAGAAATTGCCGTCAACACGACGCCCGAAAGCCTCGACCTTCATCGCACACTGCGCGCGATGTGCACTGCACAGGTCGACGCTGTGCTCATGGAGGTGTCCTCGCACGGCCTCGAACTCGGCCGCGTCAGTGGCTGTGCCTTTCGTATCGCTGCCTTCACGAACCTTTCCCAGGACCATCTCGATTTCCACGGCAGCATGGACGCTTATCTCGCGTCGAAGGCTCGGCTCTTCCGTGATCACCTCGCCCCAGGCGCTATCGCGGTGATCAACATCGACGATCCCGCGTCCGAAAAAATGATCAGCGTCGCCCAGGATGCTGGTGCCGAAATCCTTCGAGTCGGACGTGGACGCGACTCGTCGGCCGATCTCCGGTTGACGAACAGCGAGATTCAGCTCGGGGGCACCCGGGCCGAACTCGAAGACGCAAGCGGACGCTTCGACGTCGAACTCCCGCTGATCGGTGACTTCAATCTCGAAAACCTCCTCGTTGCGACCGGCATAGCACGCGCATTGGGAATCGATTCCGACTTGATCGCAAGCGGAATCGCAGCATGCCCTCAAGTACCGGGCCGCATGGAGCGGGTCACGGGATCCGGAATCAATGAACCGACTGTGCTCGTCGATTATGCGCATACGCCGGACGCGGTGGAGAAGCTGCTGCGCGCCGTCCGCCCACTCTGCTCGGGCCGAATTATCGCGGTCTTCGGCTGCGGTGGAGACCGCGATCGCGCAAAACGACCACTCATGGCCGAGGCTGTCGCTCGCAACGCGGACCTGGCGATCACGACGAGCGACAATCCGCGCACAGAGGATCCCGATCTGATTCTGGCAGACGTCGAAGCGGGCCTCGGCGAGCTCCAGCGGGTCGAGGCCGATGCGCTCTTCTCGACCGATAGCGGGCCGACCGGGCGATATGCGGTGCTCGCGGATCGCCGAGAGGCGATCCAACTGGCGTTGGGCGGCGCGTCTGCATCTGACACGGTTGTTCTGGCAGGCAAAGGTCACGAGGACTACCAGATCATCGGTCGCGAGAAGTTCCCTTTCGATGATCGAATCGAAGCCCGTCGCGGCTTGCTCGAACGGGGTGCCGGATGAGCGTCTCCGCCTCCGTCAAAATGCTCTGCGAGTGGACGCGCGGGAGTATCATTCGCGGACGTTCAGACCAAATTTTCTCCTCGACCGTGATCGATAGTCGTGACGCGGGCGAAGGGGATCTCTTCGTCGCGATCGTGGGCCCGAACCATGATGGACATCGCTTCGCGGGCGACGTCCTCGCCAAGGGCGCTGCAGGCGTTCTCATCCAGTCCGATCGAATCGAAGACACCCTGGGTCGAAGCGACGGATTCATCGTCCACGTCGAGGATACGACCCTCGCCCTCGCCGATCTCGCCCGCGGTCATCGACAATCATTCAGCGGTCCTCTCATCGCGATTACCGGAAGCAATGGCAAGACGACGACCAAGGAACTCTGCGCGGGAATCCTCGACAACGTCGGATCGACACTCGCCACACGCGGCAACCTCAATAACAATTTCGGAGTTCCGCTCACGCTGCTTCGTCGATGCGAGGACGATGCCTATGCCGTCATCGAGATGGGCATGAACCATCGCGGTGAGATCGCGACACTGGCGGCGATCGCACAACCCACCATCGGCATTCTCACCAACGTTGGCAGCGCCCACATCGAATTCCTCGGTAGTCGCGAGGCCATCGCTGAAGAAAAGGGTGACCTGCTCGCGGCACTGCCGGCCGACGGCATAGCCGTCGTCGGGCTGGACGAGCCGACGGCCTTCGCGCAGTCGAAGCGAACCCGTGCGCGTGTCATCACATTCGGTTGTGGTCCGGGCGCCGACCTTCGCGCCAGTGCCATTCATATCGTCGAGGGTGGAGCATTCAGTTTCATGCTCGAAACGCCCTTCGGTCACGGCGAAATCCGCGTACCGGGTCTTTCGGAGACGATCGTCGACAACGCCTTGGCAGCGGCGGGCGGCGCTCTGTCCGCAGGGGCCCCGTTCGAGTCGGTCGCAAACGGACTCATGAACCATCGCGGCGTGCCGGGTCGGATGCAACCGCACGTACTTCCGGGGGATGTACTCGTCATCGACGACTCGTACAACGCGAACCCTCAATCGATGCGCGACGCGCTCGAGACGCTTGCACGCCTCGAAACGCCCGGCCAACGCCTGGCCGTACTCGGCCGAATGGGCGAACTCGGAGACGAGGGCCATGCCGCGCACCGCGAAGCGGGACGGCTCTCTGCATCACTCGGTCTCGACGAACTCTTCTTGATCGGTCCGATGGCGGACGTCGTCGCCGAGGGAGCGCGGGAGGCAGGACTCGCGGACAGCCACATCCACATCGCAGACGATCACGATTCTCTCGCACGATCGCTGCGTTCATGCATCTCGAAGGGAGACCGGATACTCGTCAAGGGCTCACGCGCTGCACAGATGGAGCGCGTCATCGCAGCGCTCAAAAATGGGAGCCGCTGATGCTGTACCACTGGCTCTATCCGCTCGCAGACACCTTCGGCGCACTCAACGTCGTCCGGTACATCACGTTTCGCACAGCCGCCGCCACGCTGACGGCGCTCTTCATCTCGTTCATCGTCGGCCCCTGGTTGATTCGACGATTGGGCGCCTTGAGTGTCGGACAGCCGATTCGCGAGATTGGCCCGGACCACGCCGCCAAAGCGGGAACTCCGACCATGGGCGGCCTACTCATCCTACTGTCGCTGATCATCTCCGTTCTGCTCTGGACGGACCTGACCAATTCCTTCGTGTGGATCGTGATCGGTCTTACCACGGGCTACGGGATCCTGGGATTCATCGACGACTATCAAAAGGTCGTGCGTCGAAATAGCGACGGCATTTCCGCAAAAACCAAGCTCTTCTGGCAGTTCTTGCTCGCTTTCGGAGTTGCGATCGCGATCTATACGAACCCCGCCTTCGATCAAGAGCTGGCGGTTCCCTTCTTCAAGAACTTCACGCCCAACATCGGCTGGCTCTACGTTCCCCTCGCGACGTTCATCATCGTCGCAGCATCGAACGGCGTCAATCTGACCGATGGGCTCGATGGACTCGCAATTGGACCCGTGATGATCTCCGCCGGAACCTTCCTCCTGCTTTCTTATGCTGCAGGCCACGCCGGCATCGCAGAGTATCTCCAGATCAAGAATGTCGTCGGCGCGGGCCAGCTCGCGATCATCTGCGGAGCGCTCGTCGGTGGCGGTCTCGGTTTTCTCTGGTTCAACGCGTCTCCGGCGGAGCTGTTCATGGGCGACGTCGGATCGCTTGCTTTGGGTGGTGCACTCGGCACGATCGCCGTCTTGATCCGGCAGGAAATTCTGCTTGCGGTCGTCGGTGGAATATTCGTGCTCGAAACGCTGTCGGTGATCATTCAGGTGGTTGGGTTCAAGCTCACCGGAAAGCGCGTCTTTCGCATGGCGCCCATCCATCATCACTTTGAGCAGCTGGGGTGGCCCGAGCAGAAGATCGTCGTCCGCTTCTGGATCGTTTCGATCATCCTCGGCCTCGTAGCGCTTTCGTCGCTGAAGCTGCGCTGATTTATGCCGCGCGTTGCGCGACAGTGGGGAAACGTTTGATGAATTTCACGGGACAAAGCGTCCTCGTGCTAGGCCTTGGGTTGTCCGGACGCTCAGCCGCACGTTTTTGTGTGGAGCGCGGCGCTCACGTCGTCGCTGTCGATGAACGACCGATCGATTCCGTCGGTCACATCGAAGAATTGCCCGATTCGATCGAATACCGCTTCGGCGAGCCCTTTCCGGATCTCGCTGAATATGATCTGGTCGTGCCGAGCCCGGGAATTCCTGCGGCACGCTGGGAGGGCCGCGCGCGACGCGCGTGGGGCGACATCGAGCTCTGCTACCGAGCGCTTTCGATTCCGATCATTGCGGTCACGGGCACGAATGGAAAATCGACTGTCGTCCGACTCATCGAGGCGATGGCGCGCGCTGCGGGTCTACGCGCGCGGGCAGCAGGCAACCTCGGCATACCGGCGCTCGACCTCGTCGGCCAGCCCCCCGACCTCGCAATCCTCGAGGTCTCCTCGTTTCAATTGGAGAGTGTCGAGGCCTTCCGCCCTCGCACCGCCGTGTTGCTCAACATTTCACCCGACCACCTCGATCGACACGGCGATCTGGCCGGCTACCTCGCCGCCAAAGCGCGAATCTTTGCGCGCCAGGGCGAAGGCGACGCGGCAATCCTCAATGGAGATGATCGCTGGGTGCGTGAGCTGGCGCTGCCAATCAACGTTGAGCGCCTCGAATTTCGTCGCAACGAACCCGTGCGCGCAGGCGCCTGGATGGACGGGCAGAACGCAATCGTACGCCGCGCTGGAACACAACGGGTGATACGGTTGGGCGATCGCGGCGGAGCGTTGGTTCACCAGAACGAGAATATCGTCGCGGCACTGCTCGCCCTCGCAACGCTCGACGTCGATCTCGAAGCCGCGACCGAGGCCCTTGTGAATTTCACGGGGTTGCCACATCGCTGCGAACACGTCGCCGAGATTCGCGGAGTGCAGTACATCGACGACTCCAAGGCAACGAACCCGGGCGCGGCCATGAGAGCGCTCGCGGTCGCCACGGGTCCGATTCTCTGGATCGCAGGCGGCCGACACAAGGGCGGCGACCTCACGCCGCTGATCGCGAGTGTGGC
>JAQBEG010000078.1:0-5733 GCA_032123985.1 Deltaproteobacteria bacterium | reverse complement strand
GTCTCGGTGGCCTCATCGCTGATTCCCTTCCTCGAAAACGACGATGCGAACCGGGCTCTCATGGGATCGAACATGATGCGCCAGGCAGTTCCGTTGCTCCGGACGACCGCGCCGATCATTGGTACGGGCATGGAGGCGGTTGTCGCTCGGGATTCCGGCGTGACAGTCGTCGCAAAGCGTGATTGCACGGTGGAGTCCGTCGATGCGAGCCGGATCGTATTGAAGCCGCTCGAAGATGACGGCACGGGTTCGAACGTCGACATCATCAATCTCATCAAATACCAACGCTCCAACCAGAACACCTGCATCAATCAGCGGCCGATCGTGCATGCGGGAGATCGGGTCAAGAAAGGGCAGGTGATCGCGGATGGCCCGGCGACCGACCGCGGCGAGATGGCCCTAGGGGCCAATGTGACCGTCGCGTTCATGCCGTGGGGTGGGTACAACTTCGAGGATTCGATCCTCATCTCCGAGCGGATCGTCAAGGACGACTACTTCACTTCGATTCACATCGAAGAGTTCGAGTGCGTCGCGCGAGACACGAAGCTCGGTAAGGAGGACATCACTCGCGACATTCCGAACGTCGGTGAGGACGCGCTTCGCGACCTCGATGAAGCCGGCATCGTTCGTATCGGCGCCGAAGTGCATCAGGATGATATTCTGGTGGGCAAGATTACGCCCAAAGGCGAGACTCAACTCTCCCCTGAAGAACGCCTACTACGGGCGATCTTCGGAGAGAAGGCGGGTGACGTGCGCGACACGTCACTGCGTGTTCCGCCGGGCGTTACCGGTACGATCATTGGTGCGCAGGTTTTCTCCCGCCGCGGGGTGGAGAAGGACGAGCGCGCCAAGGCTTTGGAAGAGGCCGAAATCGAGAGGCTTCGCAAGGATCAGGAAGATGAGATCCGGATCATTCGCAAGAGCGCCTTCAGCATGGTTCGAGGGCTGATCGTCGGCAAACAAGCCGCCAATCGCGTTGCGGACGAGCGGAAGGAAATCGAGTGGCTGCAGTCCGGCGACGTCGTCACGGATGACGTGATCGGGCAGATTCCGGATCGTCGTTGGCGCGAGATTCAGGTGACGGACGCCAAGGCCCAGGAACATGTCGACCGTGTCTTCCACCATGTGGAAGAGCAGGCAATGGTGATCAAGGCGATCTTCGACGAGAAAATCGCGCGACTGAAGAAGGGTGACGAGCTTCCGCCCGGCGTCTTCAAGATGGTCAAGGTCTACATCGCCATCAAGCGAAAGCTTTCGGTCGGTGACAAGATGGCCGGACGCCACGGCAACAAGGGCGTCATCTCCCGGATTCTCCCGGAAGAGGACATGCCCTATATGCCCGACGGCCGTCCGGTCGACATCGTGTTGAACCCGCTTGGCGTGCCCTCACGCATGAATATCGGACAGATCCTCGAGACGCATCTCGGCTGGGCGGCTCATGGCCTGGGCCGTCAGATCGAGGACATGCTGGAACGGCAGGCTACGACGGACGAGATCCGATCGAAGCTCCGCGAAATCTATGCCGACGACGAAATCAACCAGAGCCTCGATGGGGCATCGGACGAAGCATTGAGGTCGTTGGCGACTAACGTGGGTCGCGGAATCCATATGGCAACCGCGGTCTTCGATGGAGCCAGCGAGCAGGAAGTCAAAGATGAGCTCGCGCGGGCTCAACTGCCGACCTCCGGCCAGATGATTCTCTTCGATGGCCGATCGGGTGAGGCCTTCGATCGCGATGTCACCATCGGCACGATCTACATGCTGAAACTTCATCACCTGGCGGATGACAAGATGCACGCTCGGTCTATCGGGCCGTACAGCCTGGTGACTCAGCAGCCTCTAGGCGGTAAAGCGCAATTTGGAGGTCAGCGACTGGGCGAGATGGAGGTCTGGGCACTCGAAGCGTATGGCGCGGCCTATGCACTTCAAGAGTTCCTGACAGTCAAGTCCGATGATGTACAGGGCCGAACGCGAATTTACGAATCGATCGTGAAGGGCGAAAACACACTCGAGCCTGGATTGCCCGAGAGCTTCAACGTTCTTGTAAAAGAACTGCATGCGCTTGGTCTGGATATCGAGATGCGAGAAGATTCGGCGTCATAACCTTGGCGGGGTCACCCAGTTTCGGGTGATCGTGCACTGAAACGTTTCGCAAGAGGGGGAACACCACTTTGCGTGATCTATACAATCTCTTCGAGAAGCCCAAAGATCCGTTGGCCTTCAATTCACTCCGAATTTCTTTGGCTTCGCCCGATAAGATTCGCGAATGGTCCTTCGGTGAAGTCAAGAAGCCGGAGACGATCAACTATCGAACGTTCAAGCCGGAACGCGATGGACTTTTCTGCGCAAAAATCTTTGGTCCCGTAAAGGACTACGAGTGCAATTGTGGCAAGTACAAGCGCATGAAGCACCGGGGCGTCGTTTGTGAGAAGTGCGGCGTAGAGGTGATTCAGTCCAAGGTTCGCCGCGAGCGAATGGGTCACATCACGCTGGCCTCTCCAGTCGCGCACATCTGGTTCCTCAAATCATTGCCGTCCCGCATTGGCAATATTCTCGAGATTACGCTCCGAGATCTAGAGAAGATTCTCTATTTCGAAGCCCACGTGGTTCTCGATCCGAAGGACACGGAGCTCGAGAAGGGTGAACTCGTCACCGACGAGAGATTGATCGAGCTGAAGGAACAATACGGACGCGACGCTTTTACGGTCGGGATTGGCGCCGAATCTGTGCGTCAGCTTCTACAGGAACTCGATATCCCGAACGAGTGCACGCGACTCCGTGAGGAGATGCGGGAGGCGACGAGCGAGGCCAAGCGAAAGAAGATTGCGAAGCGCTTGAAGGTACTCGACGCATTCAATGAATCGGAAGTGAATCGACCGGAATTCATGGTGCTCGAGGTCGTGCCGGTGATCCCGCCGGACTTGCGTCCGCTCGTCCCGCTCGATGGCGGACGATTCGCAACGAGTGATCTCAATGATCTCTATCGACGTGTAATCAATCGGAACAATCGACTCAAGCGACTCCAGGAATTGAACGCGCCGGAAGTCATCATTCGCAACGAAAAGCGCATGCTCCAGGAGGCGGTCGACGCGCTCTTCGACAACGGCCGTCGCGGCCGAGTCATTACGGGCCCGAGCAAGCGTCCACTGAAGAGTCTCTCTGACATGCTGAAAGGCAAATCAGGTCGCTTCCGTCAGAATTTGCTTGGCAAGCGAGTGGATTACTCCGGTCGTTCGGTGATCGTAGTCGGGCCAGAACTTCGTCTGCACCAATGCGGCATTCCGAACCGCATGGCGCTCGAACTCTTCAAACCCTTCATCTACTCGAAGCTCGAGCAGCAGGGTTTTGTGACGACGATCAAGGCCGCACGGAAGATGGTCGAACACGAGCGTCCCGAAGTCTGGGACATTCTGGCCGAGGTGATCAAAGAGCATCCGATCCTGCTCAACCGTGCTCCGACACTGCACCGTCTTGGCATGCAGGCTTTCGAGCCGATGCTGATCGAGGGCAAGGCAATCCAGCTCCATCCGCTGGTTTGCGCGGCCTTCAACGCGGACTTCGACGGCGATCAGATGGCGGTACATGTGCCGCTTTCGGTCGAGGCGCAGATCGAAGCGCGTGTCTTGATGATGTCGACGAACAACATCCTGAGCCCGGCGACGGGTCGGCCGGTGATTGGACCGACACAGGACATCGTTCTCGGTGCCTACTACATGACCCGTGAGCGACCCGGTGTTGCTGGTTCTGGTATGCAGTTCGCGACCGAGGAAGAAGTGATCGTCGCCTATAGCCTTGGTGTACTCGACATCCACGCTTCGATAGGGGTGCGTATCGATGGCGAGATGGTCGAAACAACGACCGGGCGAATCCTTCTTCGTGAGGTCGTTCCGAAAGGCATTCCGGTCGAATTCGCCAATCAGGTGATGGATAAGAAGGCGCTAGGCGAGCTGATCGACCAGTGCTACCGGCGCATGGGCACGAAAGCGACCGTCCTTCTGGCCGACCACATTCGGACCCTTGGCTACAGGAACGCTACGCGAGCTGGGATCTCGATCTGTATCGACGACATGCGAATTCCGCCGGACAAAGAACGCTTTCTGGCCGACGCAACTGCGGAAGTCGCCCAGATCCAGGATCAGTATCAGGAAGGTTTGATCACGGACGGCGAGCGCTACAACAAGGTCATCGATATCTGGGCTCAGGCGACCGAGTTGATCACGAGCCAGTTGCTCGATGGAATTGCGACCGACACGGTCGTTGACGAAAATGGAGTCGAGCAGCAGGTCCCGAGCTTCAACAACGTCTATATGATGGCCGATTCGGGCGCGCGCGGATCGGCTCAGCAGATGCGTCAGCTAGCCGGGATGCGCGGTCTGATGGCCAAGCCCTCGGGCGCGATCATCGAGACTCCGATCACGTCAAATTTCCGTGAAGGACTTTCGGTTCTCCAGTACTTCATCTCGACCCATGGAGCTCGAAAGGGCTTGGCGGACACCGCGCTCAAGACGGCCAATTCGGGTTATCTGACGCGGCGACTCGTAGATGTGTCACAAGATGTGATCATTCGTGAGCAGGATTGCGGAACGGATGATGCGCTCGAGACGTCGGCGCTCATCGAGGCCGGTGAGATCGTAGAGCCTCTTGGTGAGCGTATTCTCGGGCGGGTTTCGCCGGAAGACGTGATCGACCCGATCAGCGGCGAGGTTCTCGTCGAGGCCGGTGAGGAAATCGATGAGGATCGAGTTCGAGCAATCGAAAACGCTGGTGTGGAAAGTGTAAAGATCCGCTCGGTACTGACCTGCGCGAGCCGCTTCGGCGTCTGCATGAACTGCTACGGCCGCGATCTTTCGCGAGGCTCCATGGTGAACATGGGAGAAGCCGTCGGTGTGATCGCAGCACAGTCGATTGGCGAGCCCGGCACTCAGCTTACGATGCGGACTTTTCATATCGGTGGTGCGGCCACTCGACGGGCTGAGCAGTCTCACGCCGAAGCCGCGAGCGACGGTACCGTTCGCCTTCACAACATCCGTACCGTGATCGACACGGAAGATCGCCAGACCGTGATGACGCGAAATGGCGAGGTCGGCATCGTGGACGTGAGCGGTCGGGAGAAGGAGAGACATCCCGTCGTGTATGGCGCCACGCTTCGGGCAAGAGAGGGCCAGACGGTTCGCACCGGCGAAGTGCTGCTCGATTGGGATCCCTTTGCGAGTCCGATTTTCGCGGAGAAACGTGGTGTCGTTCAGTTCAAGGACATCATTGAGGGCGCGACCATGCAGGAGCAGGTCGATGACTTCACCGGCGTTTCGTCGAAGGTGATTATCGAGTCGAAGGATCCCGAACTGCGACCGACGATCACGATTCTCGAAATGGACGGCGACGTAGAGACCAGGTCGCTTCTACCGGTTGGCGCCTATCTCGTAGTCAACGAGGGCCAGGAGGTCGGTGCCGGCCACGTCGTCGCCAAGATTCCGCGTGAAGCCTCCAAGACCAAGGACATCACAGGCGGCCTGCCGCGGGTGGCCGAGCTCTTTGAGGCTCGCAAGCCGAAAGAGTGCGCTGTCGTCTCGGAGATCGACGGTATCGTCTCATTTGGAGCAGACTCTCGTGGCAAGCGCCGTGTGATCGTGACGCCTGCGGATGGCGAGCCCGAGGAATTCCTGATTCCGAAGGGCAAGCACGTAAGCGTCCACGAGGGTGACCACGTACGAGCGGGCGAGGCGCTGATGGATG
>JAQBEG010000077.1:0-6111 GCA_032123985.1 Deltaproteobacteria bacterium | reverse complement strand
ATCACGGTCGCGAGAGTCTCGAGGGCCTCCGTCGCGAAACGACGACTCTCCTCACTTCGGCACGAGCTGAGGTAGTTTTCAGCTGCGGTGCGGCCCCTGGCCACTTCCGTGGGGTGCAGCAGAAAGTCGACTGCATCTTGTGGCGAAAGCCGAGGAGAGGGTTCCACAGTCGCTTCTGCTGCAGCGCTTGCAGGAAATTCCGGGGACGGGGGACGGGAGAGGGTCTTGGCAGCAGATTCACTGGACTGGGGTGAAATAAGGGGAGCGACTTCCGCGGCCACGATGGTTCCTCCGTCTGGGCGGTTAACTGACCCAGGCGGGTTTATCGTCTAAAGTCGACACCGATGTCAAATTCATCTCTATTCCGAGAGCCCGAGAGCGGAATTTCTGAAGTGAAATCAGCTACTTCAGTTCGGGTCCAAGAATTTCCCGAAGGGAAGTTGATTGTGCATTCACGTCGAGGTTCCCTGCGGGATCATGGATAAAGGCATGGTTGAGCGCGCAAATGTCCGGCTACTGAAGGATTCCAATGCCCCGCCGGTCCCAAACTTCTTCGAGGGGTTGGCGTGGCCGGTCCCGGTTGCGTTCGCCGCGGCAATCGCATCCATGCGGTTCGAGCAGGGGGATGTCCTGTATCGGGATCGTGGCGCGTACGACGCACTCGAAGGGGATATCCCGAAGGGGCTCAGCGCGATCCAGGTTCAATTTCCCAAGCGCAGCGCCCGGGCGGCACGATCCGAATTCGAGGGGGATCGCCGTCGGTCGAGTTGGCACAGCGAGGTGAAGATCGAGCTGGTCGATCTAGCCGCGGGCAAGAGCGAGACTCGAGTGCTTTCCCAAGGCAAGTTGGCGATGGCGATCTTTCACGGCGACGAGGGGTGGCTCGATCCGCTGCGCGAGGAACCGCCGCTGCCACGGTCGGCGCGCGAACTTCAGCAGCGACTCGAGCAGACGCAGGCGAGTTTCGATGAGCTCCAGACCGCAGCGAAGGGTTGTCGATTCATTTTCGTCGTCGACCTGGCGAATGATGCGTCCCGCACCAAGGCCATGGGCGTCGAGGAGGCGTTGAGGGCGACCGGGTCGGTCGAGCGGATCGAACTCTCGGCGGAGCGAGCCGGCGTCGAGGACCCGCAATCTTATCATCCGACCGCAGTCGTGCGTTGTCTCATCCTGCCCAACCGGACCACTCACGAGGTCTTGCCGATCCTCCGTGCTCGACTCTACGGGCGCGCGTCCGACGATTCGAGCGCGGACGCGGGAAGCGAGATCGAGACGTCGCCCGACCGGTTTTCGGTCGGGCGACATGGGATTTTTCAGGCGATTCCGGCCGAACCCAGTGCTACTCGATCAAAAGCGTCGCGTTCTTGATGTAGAGCGGCTTGAGCGGCGGTGCCGGATCCCGAGGCTGTCCGAGGGCTTCCATTTCCGCGAGCGTCTTCAGGCTGTCCTTTGAATCCGCCTTTCCATAAATCGTGTGGCGGTTGTCGAGCTGCTGGGTGGGACGAAAAGTAATGAAGAATTGGCTTCCGTCGGTTCCCGGGCCGGAGTTCGCCATCGATAGGAGTCCCGGACTGTCGTGGACGACTTTTGGGTCGAACTCGCCTGCAAATCGATAGCCGGGGTTGCCGCGACCGGTGCCAAGGGGATCGCCGCCCTGAGCCATGAAGCCGGAAATCACGCGGTGGAACTTGAGCGTGTCGTAGAAGCCGAGTCGCGTGAGATAGAGGGTGCTGCTGACGTGCATCGGTGCGACATCATCAAATAGTCGAAAGCTGATCTTGCCGACGTTGGTATCGAGTTTCCAGGTATAGGTTTTTGCTGGATCGAATTTGAAGATCGGCGGCTTCTTGAGCATCGTTCGCCAACGTGGATTGGATTTGTCGACGGGGTTCTGGGCGATGAACGCATCGATTTCGGCGATGATCGGATCGACCGCGGCTTTGGTCTCCTCGGCATTCGCGTTCGGAAGATCACATCCGATGGTTGCGATGGACAGGCTCACGATACAGACGAAGAGCGCGCCGAGCGGCCGGCTGGCAACCTTCGAATTCGGCGACGGCTTCAGTGATGAAACGTTTCGGGACATGGCGGACAAAACTCCTTTTGGGCTGGGCGCAGAGCGTACCGTTTAGTCGGATATTCGGTAGATGTCCCGCATGGGTGAGTCCGTCTAGGGGCGTTCCGCCGCCGACTTCCGCGTGGGACACAGCCCGAGTGCCCGAAGTTCTCTGCTCACTTCTTTGGCCCAGCCCCGATTGGCTGTGGGACTGGCCGGACTCGGATGCAGCACGCGTCCAACCTCGATGTCGTGACCAGCGAATACGACTCGCGCGCGTGTCTCTGCGAATGCACCGATTCCCACGATCCATTCGGGCTCGAGGATTTCGATGATCCGCAGCAAGTGGTCATCACAGGCGGCGTAGAGCGCATCACGTTCCGCGCGGGGCAATTTGTCGGGCGTGCGGTTGCGCCCGGACTCCTCCATGAAAACCAGCGGACAATAGTTGGCGATGAAATGGCCGTGAAAGAACGCTTCGGGTTCTTTCCAGTGGTCGGCAATTGCGCCCCATAGTCTCGCGCCACTGACCTCGCTCCGTGTACATGCGAAGCCGTCTACGCGTCGCTTCGGGTGCTCGTTCGGCGGTCGGTCGATTCGCTCCTCGATTCGCAACCAATCACGCACTCTGCTGATCTCGCCAAAAGGGACACCTGTCTGCGTCATACCGTAGGGGCCGGGGTTCATACCCAGGAAGACGACGCGCTTTGGGCCATTGGCGAAGCGCCGGAGGTAGCGTCTGTAGCCTCGCCCGGCATGCCGGAGTGGATTGTAGACGTGCGTCACCGGCGGGCCGAATGGGATCGAATCCAGGCGGTCCGAAAGGACGTGAGCCGCTCGAATCAGACGGTCCGCGTGGCCCACGATTGACTGCTCCTCATTGGACGGGACTGGTTCCGGATAGCCGATTTGATCAAACGAGATCGACTGACCGCGTCGGGTCGCGGAGTGTAGACTGAGCGGCGTCCGATCTCATGCCGAAATCGATGCTCGAAGTGCTCACGAAGGAAAATGGATGCTGAACGCGAATATCTGGCTGGCCATCGGTGTGATCGTAGGGGGATTGCTCCTGGTGCGATCGTGGCGAAAGGCGAAGGACCGTGTAGTTCGTCTGGAGGAGGAGACCGAAACACTGACGACCGAAGGCAAGCAGCTCGCGGCCAGCCTCTCGAAGGAAGCCCAGGCCCGAAAACGACTGTCAGATGAACTCACTTCACTACGGAACAAGGCGGACAAGGCGAAAAGGCGGCAGGCGAAAACCGTCGACCGGCCGCTCGGTACGACGGCTCGCATTCGCGATCACGAATCCCAGATCGAGCGCATCGAACTGGAACGAGACAAGGCGCAGTCCGAGCGGGAGACGCTGGCCCACGAGGCGGCACGGCTCGAAATCCAGCTTGCAGCGTCGCAACGTGCTCTCGAGGAAGCTTCTGCGCCGCGTCCGAAGCCGATCGCATCGGCAGTGGAGAATACGCTCGCACGGGTGAACTCGGAACTCGCCTCGAGTCGCGAACTGGTCGGCAAGCTCAAGGAAGAGCTCGAGCTCGTGCGACAATCCGAATCGCGTATGCGCAAACGCATAAACAATCAGGAGCAGCTCTATGCTTCGCTGCGAGCCGAGCTCGATGTGAAGAGGGATCGCCTGCGCACACAGGAGGAGCAGATTCAACGACTGCAGGCGCTCAAGGTTGCCATCATCGACTGAGGCCGAGACTAGTCCGCGTTCGTCTTGGCTTCCGACCATGCCCAGTCGAGCCAGGGCAGCAGAGCCTCCAGATCAGATGTCTCGACCGTCGCGCCGCCCCAGAGCCTCAGCCCTGCCGGCGCGTCGCGATAGGACCCGATATCGAAAGCGACGCCTTCGCTATCGAGGATTTTTGTCGCAGCCTTGATCGTCGCTGCGACCTGTTTGGCGTCCCGCGCCAGCGCCCACTCATCGACGATTCGCAAGCACATCGACGTCGACGATCGCGTTGCCGGATCCTCGGCGAGGAAGTCGACCCATGATGAATTTTCGACCCAAGCGGCAACCACCGCCAGATTCGACATCGAACGGGCGATCAACGCATCACGTCCACCGATGGATTCTGCCCAGGTCAGTCCGTCGATCGCGTCTTCGACACATAGCATCGAGGGCGTATTGATCGTCGAACCTTCGAAGATGCTCTGGTTGAGCTTGCCAGCTTTGGTGAGGCGAAAGATTTTGGGCATCGGCCAAGTCGGCGTGTAGGACTCCAGGCGTTCGACCGCGCGTGGCGAGAGCGCGAGCATGCCATGACCCGCTTCGCCGCCCAGAACTTTTTGCCAGGACCAGGTCACGATGTCGAGCTTGTCCCACGCAAGATCCATCGCAAAGGCCGCCGAGGTCGCATCGCAAATCGTCAGTCCTTCGCGATCGCTTGCGATCCAGTCGCCGTTAGGCACGCGCACTCCCGAGGTCGTTCCATTCCACGTAAATACGACATCGCGGGCGAAGTCGACACGAGAAAGATCCGGCAGCCGGCCATATTCGGCTTCGATCACGCGGTGGTTTTCGAGCTTGAGCTGCTTCACCGCGTCGTCGACCCAACCCGATCCAAAACTTTCCCAAGCCAGCAGATCGACGCCTCGCGCACCGAGCACCGACCAGAGAATCATCTCGACGGCGCCCGTGTCCGAAGCCGGAACCAGGCCAACTCGCCAGTCATCGGGCAGCCCGAGAATTGTCCGGCTTCGATTAGAAACTTCCTGGATGCGGGCCTTGGCGGGCGCGGCGCGATGGGACCGTCCGACCAGCGCAGCGTCCAGGGCGCGACTGTCCCAGCCGGGGCGCTTGGCGCAGGGTCCAGAAGAAAAATGCGGGCGATTGGGTCGCTGCGTCGGCCGAATGGTCACGAGGGTCCTCGAGTGGGCGGAGTAGGGCGCTACTAGCTTGTGAAGGCGGCCGATTCTACAGGGGCGTGGGTCCTCGGGCCACGCCCTCTCGACGGTTGCGGTGATCTGGTAGCCTCGCTCGCCGCAACTGTTGTGAGGGTGCGAAGGGTTCATGGCGAAACCAATTTCCGATCCGCCGGATCTTTTGGCGGTGCATGACTATCTCGAGGGCCTACAGGACCGGATTTGTTCGGAACTAGAGTCGCTCGACGGCGAAGTGCACTTCCGACGTGAGGAAATTGCCCGGCCGGGCGGTGGAGTTTCGCGGCCCTGCGTGCTCGAGGACGGTCCGCTCTTCGAGAAGGCAGCGGTCCATTTTACGCATACCCAAGGTCAGGCGATGCCGGCCGCAGCCACACAGCGACGGCCGGAACTCGAAGGCCGGACCTATGAGGCGATCTCCGTTTCGCTGATTGTTCATCCGCGCAACCCCTACGTGCCGACCTGTCATGCGAATTTTCGTTTCTTCCTCGCGCAGGATCCAGGCGGGTCGGATCCCGTCTGGTGGTTTGGTGGGGGCTTCGACTGCACTCCGTACTACGGGTTCGCAGATGATGCGATTCTCTGGCATCGCGCGGCACGCACGGCCTGTGAGCGTCATTCAGCTGATCTCTATCCGCGATTCAAAGAACAATGTGATCGCTACTTCTATCTGCCACACCGGGAGGAACAGCGGGGCATCGGCGGCGTCTTCTATGACGATTTCGACGAGGGTGGATTTGCCAGCGCATTTGCACTTTGGCGGAGTACAGCGGACGCGTTCCTCGAGGCCTACGTGCCGATCGTGAGGCGCCGTCGAGAGATGGTCTGGGGAGAGCGGGAGCGAGAGTTTCAGCTCTATCGTCGCGGTCGCTATGTGGAATTCAACCTGCTGCAGGACCGTGGGACCCGTTTCGGGCTCGAGGCGGGTGCAAGGACCGAATCTATCCTGGCTTCACTTCCGCCGAAGGTTGCATGGCGCTACGACTTGTCGCCCGAGGCTGGGACGGCCGAGGCAGCATTGTATACGGATTTCCTACGTCCTCGAAACTGGGCGGACGAGCCGTTGTCTTGCGAGGAGTGAATGCGCGCCGGGGGGAGATTTGCGAACTGCGAGATCTGCGAATTTCCCTTCCGGCGGGATCTGGTAGAGTGCCGGCCGC
>JAQBEG010000076.1:0-5056 GCA_032123985.1 Deltaproteobacteria bacterium | reverse complement strand
GTTCCATCCGGCCCACCGGAGACGCGGATCACCGCTTCACGATCATCCCCATATGGCCGCAGTTCGAATCTCCGCGCCGGCGTCACAGCGCTGCAAGAAAAAGCCTCGACCGCCATCCCCAGCCAATCGGGCTCGACATGGTCGCGGGGCTCGGCGGAAGTCAAAAATCGCGCACCCCAGCGCGTCAGCGCGAACATCGCGGGCTCGAGAGCACGCCCATCATCCGTCAGTTCGTAGACGGTCGCAGCAGCAGGCGGCTCGAGTTCGCGGCGAGCGACAACACCCTGCCCTTCGAGGCCAGTCAGTCGATCAGCCAGCATGCTGCTGCTCAATCCGGGAAGTCTGCGTCTCAGATCGCTGAAGCGTTGCGGTCCAACGAAGAGTTCGCGCAGGATCAACAACACCCAGCGGTGGCCGAGAATCTCTGTGGCTCGCGCCAACGGACAGAATTGCTCATATCGAAAGGGATCCACGTCGAGAGATCTATCACATATTTGGTTCTAAAATGAAACTTTCTGATTCTAATTTCGAATCATTTTCGGCCCGAGCCGCGCCGTGTAGCGCAGCAGCCAGTACCATTTCGCGTCACTCCAATGATTGAAGGATCCCCCTCATGACCGATTTGGGAACGAAATCAGCCCGCGATCTTGCCGCCATGATTCGCCGCAAACAGATCTCCAGCCGCGAGTTGCTCGACTATTTCCTCGGCGCCGTGGCCGAGCGAAACGGACCGCTGAACGCTGTGGTCACACTCGACGAGGAAAGGGCGCGCGCGATCGCCGCAAACGCAGACGAAGCGCTCGCGCGCGGAGACGCTCTTGGCCCGTTCCACGGTTTGCCCATGACGATCAAGGACACCTTCGAAACAGCCGGCGTTCGCACGACTGCCGGAAACCCGATCTGGACGGATCATGTTCCGGAGCGCGACGCAGATCCGGTCGCAAAGCTCAAGCGCGCCGGTGTAGTCGTATTCGGAAAGACGAATCTGCCGTTCATGGCTGCTAACGTGCAGTCCTACAACGATCTCTTCGGATGCACGAACAACCCACACGACCTCAGCCGTACGCCGGGTGGCTCCTCCGGCGGCGGCGCCGTTGCTGTCGCGTCCGGCTTTACAAGCCTCGAACTCGGAAGCGATATCGGCGGATCGATTCGCACACCGGCCCACTGGACCGGCGTCTATGGACACAAGCCGAGCCACGGAATCGTTTCGAATCGCGGACACATTCCCGGCCCCCCAGGAGCACTGTCTCAACCCGATCTCGGTGTCGCCGGCCCCCTCGCCCGCAGCGCCGTGGATCTCGCGATCGCTCTCGACGTGCTCGCCGGACCGGATCAGAACAGAGCCGTTGGCTGGCGGCTCGATCTACCCCGGCCTCGCCACGCGCGACTTTCGGATTTTCGCGTCGCAACATGGTTCGAGGATCCGGCGCTTCCCGTAGATGATTCGGTGCGATCGCGATTGGAAGCGACTACGCAGGCGCTACGCGGCGCCGGCGTGCAAGTCGACGAGAAGGCGCGCCCCGCTTTCGACCTCAAGGGGCTCATTCGAGACTACAACCGACTTCTCATGCCGATCGTTCTGGCCGACCTTCCCGACGAAGCGATCGCGGGTTTGACTCGACTGGCAAACGGCTTTGAGAAGGATGACGTGAGCGATGCAGCCGAGGCCGCGCGAGCGCCCTTGATCCAACACCGCGAATGGTTGCGGACGAACGAATCCCGAGAGCAGTCCCGGGTGGCATTTCGAGAGTTCTTTTCGAGCTACGACATCTTGCTCTGCCCCGTGACGTCAGTGCCGGCGATCCCCCACGACCACTCGCCCTTCCCGGCGCGCACCATTCAAGTCAACGATCAGGTGCGTCCATACACGGATCTCTTCGGTTGGATCTCGATGGCCACGGCGTGTCACCTTCCGGCGACCGTCGCGCCGGTCGGCAAAACGAAGGACGGCTTGCCGGTCGGTGTTCAGATCGTCGGGCCCTACCTGGAGGACCACACCACTATCGAATTCGCTCGCTTGTTAGGCGGCGTGATCGGAGGGTTCTCGCCGCCGACGAGGTAGATCAGGATGCCTTCCGCGCAGTCACCTTGATCTCCGCGCGCGTTCCGGGAATCACGAGTTCTGTGACACCGATCCATGTCGATGCGGGATAGGGCTCCTTGATGAACTCATCCTTCACCTTGGCCATCGTCGCCGCGTTCTTCTGCAGGTCGATCATGTAGAGCGTGGAGTCGATGATGTCCTCGTAGCCCACTCCAGCTGCGGCCAGCGTCTCCCCAAGAGACTTCCAGGCATTGCGGAACTCATCTTCGGCCGAGTCGCCTTGCCCTACGACACCCGAAAAGAAGATCAGGTCATCGTGGCGTACAGCCGGTGCGAAATGCCAGTTCTCGTAGGTCTTGCGAGCGGAATCGGGAACGATGACGTCGATGGCCATTTCAGAATCTCCTAAAGGGGTTATAAGGGGGCTTAAAAGGGGCATAAAGGGGTTGGAGAGAAATTTGAAGGCGTTTGGACTCAGGCTACTCGGCGTGGCGCTTCCTGGAAAGTGGCGCGCCCCGGAATGAGGTGCCACGGCAGTGGCTTCAGCTTTTCTTCGCGTCCAGCTCGATGCCCTGAACGTCGGAGCGCGAACCGAAGAGCTGATGAGATTTTCGTTTCACGAAGTCGCCCAGATCGTCGATCAGAATGTAGAACACCGGCACGAACAACAGCGTGAGCATTGTCGACGAGAACATGCCCATCGCCGTCGCGATGGCCATCGGCGCCCGCGTCTCCGCCCCCGGGCCCAATCCGAGCGCGGCGGGGAGTACGCCGAAAATCATCGAGATCGCGGTCATCAACACGGGTCGCATCCGAATCGGCGCGGCGCGGCGCATGGCTTCGACCTTGTCGAGGCCAGTCCTGCGAAGCTGGTTCGCGTAGTCGACCAACAGAATCGAGTTCTTCGTCAC
Source organism: Deltaproteobacteria bacterium (assembly GCA_032123985.1). GTDB lineage: Bacteria > Myxococcota_A > UBA9160 > UBA9160 > UBA4427 > UBA4427. Next base: position 2,098 of record JAQBEG010000076.1, on the reverse strand, counting down.
CAGACCAAAGAGGAGGATGATCCCGATCAGACTGAACAGATTCAGACTGTAGTCGAATACCAATAGGCCACCGAGCGCGCCCACCATCGAAAGCGGCAACGCCAGCATGACCGTAATCGGGTGAAGCAGACTTTCGAACTGCGCGGCCAACACCATGTAGATGACCAGGATGCCAAGCAGCATCGCGATCGCGAACTGGGTATTGCCCTCGGACATGGTCTCCGCGTCCCCTACGACATCGAGCGTCACGGACGCCGGGAGCGTCTCGTCGGCGACTTGCTTCGCGATCGCAATCGCCTCGCCCAACTTCAAGCCGTCGAGATTTGCGCGAATCGTCACGCTGCGCTGTCGATTCGTACGCGTGATGTCCGACGGCGCTGCGCCTCGTTCTACGGTGACGAGGTTGCGAAGAGCGACCGGATCTCCGTCTCGATTGCGAACGTAGAGATTACCAATGGATTCTGCGTCGTCTCGCAGTTCTTGCTCGAGGCGCATGCGAATGTCATAGCGTCGCCCCGACTCCTTGAATACACCGACGTCGAGCCCTCCGACCATCAGCTGGACGGCCTCGGCAATGGTTCGCGCATCCACGCCCATTTCCGCCGCCTTCTCACGATCGGTGTGAATTCTCAACTCGGGAAGTCCAAGCTTCAGGCTGCTGTCGATATCGACATAGCCAGCGTGTCGGCCCAGCGCAGCAGTGAATTCGCTCGCCACGCGGTCCAACTCTTCGAGTGAGAGATTTCCTCGCAATTGAACGCTGAACCCCCCGCGGCTACCGCTAGACATCGACTCGGCAGGGTTGAATACGCGAATCGTTCGGCCTGGAACATTCGCGAGCGCCGCTCGCGCTTCCTTGATGAGAGTGATGACACTCTTGTCTCGATCCACTCGATTGGAGAGCGTGCCAAAGATCATGGCGGCGTTGGATTTGGGTGGTTCGAAACTGCCCGACGAGCCGGCCGCAGAGAAGATGCCGACGACCTCGGGCTGATCCAGAAACCACTGCTCGTCTTGTGCGAGGTACTCGAGCGATGCCCACACCGAGGTCCCCGGCGCCGACTCGAGTTGCGCGAAGAAGATTCCTTCGTCTGCGGGCGGAAAGAACTCAGTCTTGAGTCGTGACGCAAAAGCGTAGGCAAGGATCAGACTGAAGACCGTCAACCCCACCGTCACCCAGCGATGATCGATACTCAAATTGAGAATCCTCCGATAGGAGGTCTCGAGACGCTCGAATCCTGTCTCGAGGCGATCGTAGATACTGCCCGCCTCGCGCGGCCGCGGCGCAGGCATGCGGGCCGCCAACATCGGCGTCAGCGTGAGTGCAACGAAGAGCGAAATCATGACCGAACCGGCCACCACGAGGCCGAACTCTCCCAGGAAGCTACCGACGAGGCCTTCGACAAATACGACCGGAAGAAAGACGGCAGCAACGGAGATCGTTGCGCTCGTCGCAGCGAAGGCAATCTCTCGGGTGCCGAGTTTCGCGGCCTCCATGGAGTTCTCGCCGAGAGCGCGATGTCGCTCGATGTTCTCGAGCACCACGATCGCATCGTCGATCACGACACCCACCGCCAGCGTCATACCGAGGAGCGTCATCGTATTCAGCGTAAAACCGCTGATCCAGACCAGACCGAACGTCGCGACCAGCGAAACCGGAATCGCCAGTGCAATGATTAGCGTTGGACGCGTCCGCCGCAGGAACACGAAAACAGTCAATATGGCGAGCAAAGCCCCGAAGACCAGCGCAAACTGCGTCTCCGCAACGGCTTCACGTACGCCCTTCGAAAAATCGATGAAGCCGTCAGGCTCTTCGATCGAAATTCCAGCCGGCAAGATCTTCTCGATCTCTTCGAGGCGGGACATCACTTCGTCGACGATCCCGACGGTATTTCCACCTGATTGTTTTCGAATACCCATCCCGACGGAAACCTGCCCGTTGTATCTCATGATGGTTTCGACGTCTTCGGAGCCGTCCTCGACGCGCGCGACATCGCGCAGATAGACGGCGGCGCCATCGACCTGAGCGATCACCATTCGTTCGAGCTCACTGATTTCGCGGAACTCTGCGGTGGTACGGACGGAATACTGGAGCCGG
>JAQBEG010000075.1:0-2682 GCA_032123985.1 Deltaproteobacteria bacterium | reverse complement strand
GAAGATGTCACCGATGCCCCAGGTGGAGCAACCGGACGATCCGAATACGCTTGCCAGGAGGAGAGCTTTAAGGAGGAACCGATTCATGACACATCACCTCTTCGCGTCCGCACCTCGGCGGGTGACGACCGCCTCACGGTTTCGCTCGAGCCTTGCCTCAATGTCGGATAGGGTAGGCAATGGGCTGGCCCTCGATGCTAGCGTCAAAACCCGAACGTTCACGATCAACATGATTTCATCAGGGAGTAGCCAATGCTCGACCACATAGCTCTGTCGGTATCGGACTACCAACGTAGCCGAAGCTTCTACACAGAAGCTCTAGCCCCGTTGGGATACACGCTGATGATGGAACATGGAATCTCTGGTGCGGGGTTCGGACGAGACGGCAAGCCTGACTTCTGGATACAATCCGGCAAGACCAGTGGTCCGATTCATGTCGCGTTCTCGACGACCGACAGGGCGACAGTAGACAACTTCCACTCAGCCGCTCTAGCAGCGGGTGCGACCGACAACGGTGCGCCGGGATTACGCCCCGAGTACCATCCGACCTACTATGGAGCCTTCGTTCTTGATCCGGACGGAAATAATGTCGAGGCTGTCTGTCACACACCCGAGTAGATTCGCGAAGGGCCGCAAGATCCTCGGTCTACGGCGCAGCGTCGGGAGCCCCTGACCGTCCGCTCCACATCACCACACGAGCGAAGGTGGCCGAAATGATCACCGCACAGCTGATGAGCGACCACGGACCGGGTTGCTCCCCGAGCACGAGCCAGGCCCATGCCCCGTTGAGCACTGGCTCTGCGAGCAAGAGCAGCGTCACAACGTAGTCGCTTCTGCGATTCGGCTCGTTCAATAGACGCGGGGCGAGGAGCAAGACGTAAACCGGTGCGGTCGACTGCAGGAAGATCGCATTTGCCGCCATCGTGTACTTCGTGGCCACCACGAAACAAACCAGAGTGCTCGCATAGCAGGCGCCGACCAACAGGGATTCCGGTCTCCAGAAGCGTCTCCAGGTCGGCACCAGGAGCCATATCGCAATGGCTGCAATGGCCGATCGCGCAGAGGCCACCTCGAGCCCCAAAAGCGTCGTCATCTCTATGGCGACACCGTCGGTCGAAAAAAGCACCGCCGCGCCCAATACTTGGAATCTGGTCCGAGAGTCTCCGCGCATCGATTTGGACGAGATCCCTCTCATTGGCGCGACCCGTTCAGTCTCTAGCAACATCGTAAATCACGAAACCGTCGTTTGCGAAGATCGGCATCAGGTCCGAATGCGCGCTGGAACTCCTCACCAGGACATACCTCGCCCCGACTCGGGCTATCACGTCCGATCGAATGTCACCCCGAGCCCAATGCGCCCAGAATGCCTGTAGGTCTCGCTTCCAACCGAAGAGTTCGTCTCGCGAGATGAACGAATCGGTATAGAGATGCAGAACTGGAGTTCGACAGTGCGTGAGCGCGAGCACCGACGTTGCCAATCCCAAAGGTGCCAAGACCACAGCGCCGGGTTCGACCGCCTCGTTCAGATAGGCCAAGGTTTCGAGATGGGCGGCATCGAGAACTCGCGCCGCGCCCAAACCGGTATCCGACCAGGTCTTCTGCACATATTGGAGTCCAGAGGGAAGGCTTAGCGCCAACATCAATACTACCCCCGACACACGCCAGAGACGTCCATGATTTCGAGTCAGAACGAGCAGGGCTTCGACCGCGAAGAGCCATGCCACGTATTTGCTCTGCACGAAGAACCAGACCGCATTGTCATACGCGTATGGAAATCCGGTCGGCCGGATCGTCCAGAACAGGGTGGCGAGCGGTCCGGAGAGCACGAACACGGTGAGCAAAAGCCGCAGCGGACCGGTCGAGTCGTGAACCCAGAATTTTTTCAGCAGCAAAATCAGACCAAGACTTCGAGCACCAAAGCTAACCAGCAGGAAACCGGGTAGCGCCAGCAGAAAAAACCATGCCGCGCCAATCACGTACCCCGGATCAGACTCAAATGAGATCGCGTGTCGACCAAGTGCCGAAGCAGCAAGTCCGCTTCGTATCAGAGCACTGGACACGTATCCCGACGGCCCCATCTGAATCGTGAAGCGCGCACCACCGCCGATCAGCATTTCCCAGAAGGATGGAAGGGCCAGTAGCAAAGTCAGAAACAGAACACCGAGAAGATCGAAATTTCGCCGCGACCAGGCGTAGAACAACGCCGAGAAAGTCAGACACCCAAGAACGTGCGCACCAGTAAAGACCTTCACCCATACAAGGCCAACTAGAAGCAATGAAGACAGAACTCCCCACAGCAATCCGTCGCCGCGAACCAAACGAATCAGGCACAGAAAACTTGAGAAGAGGATGGCGAGGCCCGGCAACATCGGATTGACCGTGTAGAGAGAGGCCGTTGTCGGTACGCGAAGGAGATAGGCGGCCCACGCATTCGGAGAACTGGTCAACATGCCCGGAAGAAATGAGAAATCATCCCCGAGAATGACGAGAACGACGACCAGCAACGCGGCCCACTCCATTCGCAACCAGATACGGGCGAAACAGAAAATGGCGACCACTGCCAAAGCCATGTAGAAAGTCGGCATGAAGCGCAGCGTAAGATCAATCGTAGACAGGTTCGCCGCGTCGGCGAAAATGCGAACCAAAAGATCCGGGCCATAGTGATAATTAAGAGGGAAACCG
>JAQBEG010000074.1:0-4587 GCA_032123985.1 Deltaproteobacteria bacterium | reverse complement strand
GCGCCGAACGAAATGACATGTTGGAGCGAGGCGTTCGATCGATACTCGGCATTCCGATCATGTCGAGTGGACAATTCGTCGGATTTCTCGGCTTCGAGAGTTTCGAACGGGAAATCAATTGGCCAGAAGAGACGATCATGTTATTGCGCATGGTGGGCGAGATTTTCTTTTCGGCCTTGCGTCGGCGAAGCGCGGTAGAGGACCTGCGACAGAGCCAATCGCAGCTATTGCAGTCCCAGAAGATGGAAGCCCTGGGTACGTTGGCGGGTGGCATTGCGCATGATTTCAACAATCATCTCGCGGTGATGCTGGGCAATGCGCGTTTTGTTCGACAGGAAGTGGTTGCCGAACCCGAGGTCGTGGCAGCCATCGAAGATTTCGAGCGGTCGGCCGATCACTGCGCTCAGCTGACTCGCTCGCTGCTCGCGTTCTCGCGTCGAACGCCCGTCCGAATCGTGCCCGTCGAGGTCGCCGAACTCGTGGAGGGCGTCGAAGAGTTGGTTCGGCCGCTCTTGCCGTCGTCGATTCTGTTCGAGACCCGGCGCGCTCCGGCTCTGGGCACCGTTGCCGTCGATAGCGTGCAGATTCAGCAGGTATTGGTCAATCTGCTCGTGAATGCCCGGGATGCCATGCCAGAGGGCGGATTGATTCGATTGATTGCCGACCGACGGCACATCTCCGAGACAGAGGCCCGCACTGAAGGGCTCGATGGAATTCGGAATTATGTCGTACTCAGCGTCGAAGACGCGGGCCACGGAATGGACGCCGAAACGCTAAGCCGGGTATTCGAGCCCTTCTTTACGACCAAGGCGATGGGACATGGAACTGGCCTGGGACTCGCCATGGCCTACGGCATCGTCCGGCAGAGCGAGGGCGGAATTACCGTTGAGAGTCGCCCCGGTGGTGGATCGACATTTAGGGTCTTTCTGCCGAGCATCGGCGTTGGAGGCATCGGAGACGTCTAGGCCCGTCGATAGCGGGTGAAGTTCTCCTTGAAATCCTACATGCTGGGGCAGTGACCCGAAGAGACGCCCATCGAGGCGAGACCGAGATCGTCGTGTTCGGCCGGCATCCCGTTCTGGAAGCCATTCGTTCGCAGGGGGCCGACGTCTGTGAAGTGAAGATCGTAAAGGGCCGTTCGACGTCCGATCGCCGCGCGCTTCGCCACGAAGTCGTTTCGGCTGGAATCGCGATCGAGGAAATCTCACGCGATGAGATGAGCCGTTACACCGGCGCCCCGCGACATGATCAGGGTTTTGCTGCGAAGCTCCGACTCTTGCGCGTCATCGAAGTCGATGCGTTCGTGGAGGCGTCGAAGGGGCGGGCCGCGCGCAAGCCATCCCGCTTGATCGCCCTCGATGGCGTGACCAACTCGCAAAATGTCGGAATGGTCGTTCGCTCAGTCGTGGGTGCCGGCCTCGACGGAATTCTCTGGCCATTGGTAGATCAACCCTGGATCAATGGACTCGTGGTTCGTGCCGCCGCGGGTTCGATCTTTGAATGTCCGATCGTACGCTGCGAGTCGTTGCAGACCGGGCTGGCGACGCTCCAGGCTGCGGGCTTTTCATGTGTCGGCCTCGATGCCAGCGCGGAACGCTCTCTCTTTGCCACGGATCCGGCCCATCGCGCTGTCTTTGTCCTGGGAAGCGAAGCGCTCGGCCTTTCCGAGGGTGTGGGCGGCCTGCTCGACGATCGGGTTTCGATTCCAATGGCTGGTCCGCTCGAGTCTTTGAATGTTGCGGTGGCCGCCGGGTTGGTGTGTTTTCATGCCAGCGGACTCATGGCGCGCGATCGATAGCCGTGAGGGACTCCGACATTCCACGCACGCGCGCCGAATCGCAATATTTGGCATCGAGGAAGTTGAGGATTCGGCAGCCGTGTCGAAGTGCCCGAACTGCGCTTGCTTGCAAGCTCATAAGGACTCGACGCGGAGCAGGCAGAGCTGTGCCTGGGGTTGGCCAATGATGACGAGTACGTCTGGAGTCGTGTAGTCGACGCCAGGCTCCCCGGGACGAACGGAGATCAGACTGGGCGAACGGAGCAATCCCAAAGAATCGTTGGGGGAGAATGGCGTTGACTGGCCGGCGAGTGAGAACCGGTTTTGCGGGTAGGGGATCGGTGGTGTGCCACTCAGGTCGAGACGAATGCGCGTAAACGTGCCGTCGCAGAAATCTGTCGCATAGACTTCCGTTCCGCTCGCGTTTACAGCGACGTGCGTGAATCCCTCGCAATCCCCTGGAGGCGGACCGTTCGCCCGATCGGGGAGTACGAATGGATCGTCGGCCGTGAAGATTCGTGCATCGTCGAAGCCGATGTCCATTCCATCGAGAATCACCGGTGGCCCATTGCCGCTATAGATCGCCGGATTGTCCAATGCGCGTAAGTCGATCGCGTAGAGCTGACGCTGAGAAGAAGCGCCGGCCCACGCGATACGTCCTCCCGGGTCGATCGTCAATCCGGCGAAGGAAGGCCCTGCGAATCCGAGCGGGATTCGGGCGACAATGCGGGGAACGCTCGGGTCGATCACGTCGACCGCGGCTTCGGTCAGAATATTCGACGGTCCGCTGCCCGTGCCGATCGCGCCGGTGAGCGTTACGAGAACCAGTTCACGTCCGCCCGGTGTCTCGACGCGTGCCACACCGGTTGGGTTGAAGGCTGTCGTGAAAAGTATCGGTACATCGATGTCGGGCCGAACCGTGATCGTCCCGCCCTGGTCGATCCATTCGTAGACCAGGACCGTGCCGGGCAAGAATCGTCCTCCACTGAAATCGAGATTGGAGGTTGCGACGAAGAGTCGTCCTGCGGCGACGGCTTTGCCCGTGGTCAGATTGCTGAGATACGAGGGAAGGATCGGGTCGCAGAGAGGCGTCGGCGCAATGGGATCTCCTTCTGAATCGAAGGGAACTGGAGGAAAGACGCAGGTCAGAGTCGAGATCCCAGTTCGGAGTTGGGATTGCCCGGGTGGCGGGAGCAGAGGGTAGCGGCCGGCGGAAATGGAAGCCGGGACTTCCACGAGCAGTCCCACCTTGGTCGCGTCGCTCGGATCGACCGCGAGGACCTGCTCGTAGTTGGTCGTACTGACCAGGGCAAGGTCGTCTCGGAGTACATGGATCTCACCCATGACAGGAGAGAGAGGGAATCCGAAAATCGGCACGATCGCAGACGCATCATCGAGGCCATCGAGGTCGCTGTCGGTCCCGATGTTGTTGAAGACCAGGGAGTTCGGTCGTTCGGAGTCGATGTCGTAGGTCAGGATCCCGGGCGGCTCTGACTGGACTATTGCAGCCTGTCCCGATCCTTCTGATAGAACCGCGAGTCCAGAGGGAAAAAATCCGACGGCCGGTGTGCAGTTGGCGGAATTCGGCGGATTCTTGATCGTGAGGCCACTGCCGTTATTACCGTCCCCCTCACATCCGACGGCCACTGACAAGAGGAGTGCGACGCCGAGACACCGGCCCATGAGCGAAGGGACGGAGCACTTCACCAGGCGATCTCCAGGCCGGCCGTCACACGGCGACCAGGCTGCGGGAACGAGATCGCATCGCGCACGGCCTCGTCGCCGATATTGTTCACCTGCACGAATAGCCATAACTCGGTTGCTAGTTTCTGGATGGGGTCCCAGGGTAGCTCGGCCAGATTCAGCGACGCGCTGGAGTTCCAGACGGTGCGCGCCGGCAGTCGCGCGCTGCCTCCCTCGTTCACGAGAATCTCGCCTACGTGCTGCATCTCACCGATCAGCTTCCACTGGTCGTCCGGGCCTAGCTGGATGCGTGCGAACGCCTCCTCGTCTGCCTGGCCGGGGAGGCGGATTCCCGTCGAGTCTCGTCGGGAATCGCTGTGGGTATAGTTGGCAGACAGGCGAATGAATCGAGAGAGATTGAGCGACGCCGCCAGTTCGTAACCCTCTGTCGATGCGCTTCCGGTGTTGATCGGCGCGATCGTTCTCGAGTTCACGAGAACCCAGACGATGGACTGGTCGATATCGCGGCGGAACCACGCCGCACTCAGATTGATATTGGTGATGGGACCAACTTCGGCGAGCCTCAGCTCCAATCCGACATCGAAGTTCCATGCATCTTCGGGCGAAAGATCGGGGTTGCCTCGAATGAAGCCTTCGTCCGGATGAAACAGCTCATCAAAGTTGGGTGCTCGGTACGCTCGGCCAATCTGGCTGCGGAGCCGGATCCATGGAAAGGGAGAGATCACCACGCCGACCGCCGGTAGGACTTTGGTGTCGAAGCCGTCGGTCCAATCGACGCGGGCGCCCACTGAGAAGGCGATTCTTTCGCCGAGGAGCCGTAGAGTCTCCGTGAAGGCTCCTGCGGCTCGCGGTCGGTCCCGCCCGCTCTGTTGATCGCTGCGCAATGAGTCCTCTGCGAAGTCGATCTGTAGGCCCGTCTCGTGCGATTGTTCGAAGATCGTTCCCTCCCATACGTTTTCCACCTGCGCACCCAAGGTTGAGAGTCGAGTGGTGACGTCGATCGGCTCGCGGAATATGACGATGGGGTTTCGGAAATGGGTCGATTCGAAGCGCTGATAGAGGCCCGCTTCGAGGACGCCACCGATCCCGAGCGGCGAGGGACCTTC
>JAQBEG010000073.1:0-5121 GCA_032123985.1 Deltaproteobacteria bacterium | reverse complement strand
CTCAATCGGGATCGGTTTCCGAACCCGGCGTACGGCGCGTCAGTCCACGGTAGGCATCTTCCGCAGTGCGCCCTTCATAGAGAACCCCGTAGACCTCACGTGCAATCGGCAGATCGATCGAATAACGCTCAGACAGTTCCATCGCAACGGCAGTCGTCTTCACGCCTTCCGCCACCTGGTGCATGCCCTCGCTGATTCGCTCGATCGTCCGTCCTCGACCGAGTTGCTCGCCCACCCAGCGATTCCGACTTTGCGCGCTGGTGCAGGTCGCGACTAGATCGCCAATGCCCGCAAGCCCCGCGAAAGTGGCCGGCTCTCCACCCATCGCGACGCCAAGCCGGGTAAGCTCTGCGAGCCCCCGTGTGATGACGGCCGATCGCGTATTGTCGCCGACTTCAAGACCGTCTCCCATACCCGTCGCAATCGCGATCACGTTTTTGAGCGCCCCCGCCAACTCGCAGCCGATGACATCGCGATTCGTATATACACGGAAAAGGCCGCAGTTGAAGATTCCCTGGAGCTGCTTTGCAAGCTCCAGATCCTCGACCGCGATCACGCTCGCCGCCGCAAGACCAGCCATGATCTCTTTGGCCAGATTGGGTCCAGTCAGCGCACCCGCCCGATGTTCGGGCAAAACCTCCCGAATGACTTCGGTCATGCGGAGAAGTGACCCGGGTTCCAACCCCTTGGCGAGACTCACGACCGGCACCCACGGCCGAATATGCTTCGACACTTCTTCCAGCGCAGATCGCATTCCATGCGAGGGAATGCCCATAACCAGCACGTCGGCTTCCCGGACCGCCTCCTCGAACGACGCAGTCGCACGTAGGTCCGGCGCGATCGAGAATCCCGGCAGATACGCCTCGTTGCGATGTTCACGATTGATCTGGTCTGCGATTTCCGGGCGACGACACCAAAGGAGCGTCGGCACATTCTGCGTAAACAGATGCGCCATCGTCGTCCCGAAGGACCCGGCGCCGAGAACCGTGACGCGAAGCTGCATGATCGGGCCTTTCCGATTAGGGCTGATGCAGAACTTCGAGATAGCGGTTACGAATCTCCGCGATATTCGAATCGAGTGACTCGACCGTCCATTCCCCGGTCTGGACGGGCGGAAGAACGACCGCCTCTATCGTCGCCGGACGCACGATTCGCGCGTCTTTGGGGAATGCGTCCAGAACGTTCCGAAAAACGACCGGGACGATCGGAACGCCCGCTTGCATGGCCAGATGGAATGCACCCTTCTTGAAACGGCCAAGTCGCGGCGTGGGGGACCGAGTCCCTTCGGGCGCGATCACCAGAGACCGACCTTCTTTGAGTGCATCGACCGCGGGCTTGAGCGCTTCGATGGCACGAGCCGAATTGGCTCGATCGATGAAGACAACACCGGCTGCAGTGAAAATCGGTCCGAAGATCGGATTCTTCTTGAGCTCCATCTTGCCGATACCCGTCATGTCGCGACGGATGAGTTTCATCATCAGGATGGCATCGAGTGCGCTCTGATGGTTGAAGATGAAGACCGCCGGGCGATGTGACCAGAGATGCTCCTCTCCCTCTACGCGAAGATCGATTCCGGCGAGCGAGGTCGCCAGGTCGCCCCAGACGGCACCCGAGACGTTGAGGGCCTCGCGATAGGAACCATTTACGAGCCCCGCTGCCGCGCCGGCCCAGAACGAGGGGGACCAGACTCGCATAGGTCAACCCGGTCCGAACGACATCGCCTAGTCCCACGCGACCGCGACTCGAAAAACGACGGACCGGCCACTGCCTCTCCTTGGCAATCTGAGCAAGCGCCCGATTCGGATTGAGAGGGCGAGGTCGCCCGACTGCTTCCAGCAACGGAAGATCCTCGTGACTACCGGTATAGAAATAGCTCTCGCTGAGATCGAGTCCCTCACGCTCAGCCAGAGTCCGGGCGGCGATCGCCTTACCCTCGCCATAACAGGTCGGATGGATGACGTCACCAGTGAAGACGCCCTCCTTGACTTCGAGCTCTGTGCAAAGAACGTGCTCGATTCCCATGTCACGCGCCAAAGGGTCGGCCTGGTAGCGCGTTGCCGACGAGATGATGGCAACCGTATGCCCCGCCTCCTGGTGCGCTTGTACGATCGCGCGGGCCTCGGGATAGATCTGCTTCGCGAGATGTTTTAGGAAGACCTCCTCACCGACCTCTTCGAGCATCGACTCAGCAAGCCCGCGATAGGCCGCAGTCGTCGCCGACATCAGAGCCGAGAATCCCGTTCGTCCGAGGGCAAAGGAAAGTGCACCGTAGAAGGTCGTGCCGAGTTCTTGCGGACTCATCCGCCCAGTGACGAATCGCTCTCGAACGAACGACGTCGCCGAGAAACCGGCAAGTAGCGTCTGATCGAGATCGAAGAGCGCGCCGATCTTCGAACCGGTCGGTCCCTCTCGGATCTCGCGTGTCAAGCGTGCGTGGAGACTCATCGGGAGTCACTATGCACGGGCGATGGCCGGATGCCAAGTCGGCACACGAGATCGGGCTCTGGCAAGCGCTGCGAGAAATTGCATCCAAGGCCTCTCAGAGATTTTAACTATGCGATTTTGTTGACTTTTATTGATCTACATCGTGGTGGTGTTCGGTTTCGCTTGCGGAGTGCATCTGATGGCCGTGAAGGGGGAAACAATGCTCCCGCAATCGACCAGAATCCAAAGAGGAGAAGGAGTACGCCGGCCGCGCGACGCGCCGAACGCAGTCTGAGAAAAGCACTCATCTGCGCCCCGAATCCCGAAGCGGCAAGCAATGCCGGCAGCGTCCCCAGCCCGAAACACGCCATGAATGCCGCCCCTAGACCCACGTGACCGGTCGCAGCCGCTCCGATCAAGGCTGCATACACGAGACCGCAGGGAAGCCAGCCCCAGACCATGCCCAACGCAAACGTCTTCCACATACGATCGGGCCTGCCAATACGCTGGGCGAGCGGTGCAAGTCGTCGCCACGCGACCAGTCCAATCCTCTCGATCGCGGCAAGACCGTTCCACCAGCCCGCCACATGCAGACCGAAACCAATGATCAGCAGGCCAGCCAAGACTCGCAACACAACCGAAAGCCCAGTCGAAGCCGAGAACGCCTCGCCGAAGAAACCGACGATGGCGCCCGCCATCGCATAACTGGTCACTCGACCGAACGAGTACACACTCGCGCGAAGCAACCCTCTTCCAGTGGACTGGGTTGGCAGTGCCTGCCCCAACGCCGCCGCAATGCCTCCACACATGCCGAGACAATGCACGCTACCAACGAAACCCAGAACAAGGGCGCTCGCCAGGATGGGTCCGATCGAGCCCATCATTTCTCGCTCGGCGTTCCATCGCTGGGCTCGCGAAGTACGGGTCCCGCGAGCGGGTCGTCGTCAAACAGAATGCGCTCCGCTTCACCTTCGAGATCCTCGAATTGACCATTTCGCACGGCCCAAACGAACGCTGCAATGGCGACGGCCAGGAACACGATTCCAAGCGGGATGAGTACGAGGAGAATAGTCACGGCGCCTCGTGTAGGTGATTCAAACGAAGTGCATTCAGCACCACGACGAGCGAACTGGTCGACATTCCCAATGCGGCGAGCCAAGGGGGAAGGTGCCCCGTTACGGCGAGGGGCAACGCCAGCACATTATAGGAAATCGCCCAACCAAAATTCTGAAACAGGATGCGTCGCACGCGCGCGGAGCATTCGACCGCACGCGCTAGCAGCGAGAGTTCATCGCGCATGAGTACGGCATCCGCGCCCAGCCGGCTCAGGTCACATCCGCTCCCCATCGAGATCGAAACGTCACCGGCTTGCAAGAAGGGACCGTCGTTCACGCCGTCCCCCACGACGACGACCCGTTCGCCCCTCGCCTGAAGTTCACGCACCCGAGCAACCTTGCCCGCCGGCGTCACGCCAGCGCATACCAGTTCGAGCCCCAGGCGATCCGCCACACGAGCGGCGGACGGACTTGGATCCCCACTCAACATCTCTAGAGCAATGTTGCGCTCGCGCAATTTTTCGATCGCAGCCATCGCATCGAGACGAATCGGATCCTCGAAACCGAGCCAGGCGAGCGGTCCCCCCTCATCCGCCAACAAGACCCAGGCGAGCGCGACATCCCGCGATGAGTCGGAACTGGAAAGCTCAGCATGATCGGGTGATGCCCAATCCGGTCGACCGATTCGGTACCGAGTGCCGTCCAAAATGCCTTCGATACCAAAGCCTGGAATCGAGTGAAGCGCATCTGACGAATCCTCCCGAGGAGAAGACATCCCGACCCTTTCCGGCGAGAGCGCGCGAGCAAAAGGATGCTCTGAGTCGCGTTCCAGGCGTTCCGCGAGACGCAGCATCGCGGAATCATCGTGGCCGCGTGTTGTTCGCACGCAAGCCAGAGTGGGATGGCCTCGGGTCAACGTGCCCGTCTTGTCGAACACGAAGCGGTCGGCGCCGGAGATTCCCTCGAGCACTCTCCCGCTCGTAATGACGAGGCCTGCCTCGGCAAGAGCGTGTGTCGCAGCAGCGAGCGCCGTCGGCGTGGCCAGACTCAGCGCACACGGACACGTCGCGACCAGCACAGCGAGAGTCGTCCACACTGCCTTTTCCGGCGCCAAGAAATGCCACACGACCCAATTCACGAGCGCAATCCCGAGCACACCGGTCACGAAGAACACCGCGACGCGATCGGCCATCTGTGCAATAGGCGGCCGTTCGGACTCCGCGCGTTCTATCAATGCCACGATCGACGCCAATGTCGTCCCGTTCCCCACGCGGGTCGCTTCCACGAGAATCGACGATTCCACGTTGATGCTCCCTGCGATGACGGTTGCTCCGGTCGTGACGCTACGCGGCCAGGGCTCGCCGGTCAGCAGTGCTTCTTCGACGGCGCTACGGCCTTCCAGCACGACGCCATCCGCGGGCAGCGACTCGCCGGGACGCACGCGGAATCGGTCCCCGACCCTGAGCGCATGTGCAGGCAGGACCCGCTCTTCGCCCTCCTCTTCGCGTCGGGCGATCAAGGGCGTGGCATCGATCATGTCTCGGGTAAGCGACACGGAACGGTGTCGAATTCGCATCTCGAGATAACGACCGACGGTCAAGAAGAAAGTGAACATGCAGACAGAGTCGAAATAGACTTCGCC
>JAQBEG010000072.1:0-7893 GCA_032123985.1 Deltaproteobacteria bacterium | reverse complement strand
CATGAAGACAATCTCGTTGTAGCTTTCGAAGGCGCCCGTATAGATGAAGTCGCGGGCCCCAGTGGTCTTTCGCGGATCTTCGAACTGGATGGCCTCGAAATAGGAGAGTTCGAAGAGGTAGGTAGCGTCGTTGACCATACCGGTGGGCGCCCAGCTCGTTTCCGAGACGGGCACGCCGATCGGATCGCCGAAGAAGGTCGCCTCATCCGCCGTCTCTCCCATGCCGAGATCCTCGAGGCTGACTGAAATCGCGTCGACGCAGGCGGGCGGAGTGGTCCATTGCAGGGTCGCATTCGTTGCCACGTCGGCTGCACCATGGGCCGGCGAGAGGACATCGGCAATGAATCCTGTGGATGTTCGACGAGAGGGCGAATTTCGCAGCGCGAGGGGTTTCATCGATATCTCCTTCCGGGCCGGGCGGCGTCTGGGCAATGTGGGACGCAAGGAGGACAAGCGATTCAAGTGGAATTTTCGCTTCCTTGGATGAATCACGTTCTTTCGAAGAGCCAACCACGGGGCAGATCCCTCTGCACCGTCGTCTAGTGCGCCGAGTCGATTCAAGACTTAGCCTATGGACGTTGTCCGTCACCCTAGGGAGCCCCCATGACCGTTATCAACGAAGTCACCGATCTGCGTCTCGACGGCGACATCGCCGTCCTCACTCTGAACTCACCACCCGTGAACGCACTGTCAGCCAACGTGCGGACGGGACTCTTCGAAGGCCTCCGTGCCGCAGATGCGAATGACGACGCGAAAGCAATCGTGTTGATTTGCGAGGGACGAACGTTCATCGCCGGCGCGGACATCACCGAATTCGGTGGAAAGGGGCCCGC
This sequence comes from Deltaproteobacteria bacterium, assembly GCA_032123985.1. Classification (GTDB taxonomy): domain Bacteria; phylum Myxococcota_A; class UBA9160; order UBA9160; family UBA4427; genus UBA4427. The sequence goes on along the minus strand of JAQBEG010000072.1, from coordinate 7,060 downwards.
GGGCGCTTCCCTCACCGACGTGCAGTCGGCCATGCAGAACGCCAGGAAGCCCGTCATCGCAGCGATTCATGGCACCGCCCTCGGCGGCGGTCTCGAAGTCGCACTCTGCGCCCATTTTCGGGTCGCCGTGCCGTCCGCCCGCTGCGGACTCCCGGAAGTCAACCTCGGCCTGCTGCCAGGCGCCGGTGGAACGCAACGACTCCCTCGCATCGTCGGAGTCGAAACCGCGCTCGAGATGATGACGAGCGGACGCCACGTCCCCGCAGCGGAATGTCTCGAGCTCGGACTCGTCGACGAACTGGTCGATGAAGGGGCATTGCTCCCGGGCGCGCTGGCCTTTGCCCAGAAAGTTCTCGCAGAGAATCGACCGCTTCGAAAGGTCGATGAATCGAATGAGAAGGTCGAAGCGGCGCGAGGCAAGCCGGAAATATTCGAGAAGTTTCGCGCCGGAATCGCACGCAAGACCCGTGGCTTCCTCGCGCCGGAATACAACATCCGTTGTATCGAGGCCGCCGTGAACGAAGATTTCGAGGAGGGACTCAAAACGGAGGGGCGACTCTTTCTAGAGTTGTTGACCGGAACTCAATCGGCGGCGCAACGTTATGCCTTCTTCGCAGAGCGAGAGGTCTGGAAGATTTCGGACGTTCCGCGCGATACCCCGCAAATTCCTATCGAGCGCGTCGGTATCGTGGGTGCCGGTACGATGGGCGGTGGCATTGCGATGAATTTCGCCAATATCGGAATCCCCACTCTTCTGGTCGAACGCGACCGGGAGGCGCTCGATCGCGGGCTCGGCGTCGTTCGAGCGAATTACGAACGAAGTGCGAAGCGCGGACGACTATCGGCCGACGACGTCGAGACCCGCATGGATCTCCTCACCGGCTCGGTCGCCATCGAGGATCTCGCCGAATGTGATCTCGTCATCGAAGCGGTCTTCGAGAACATGAAGGTCAAGAAGGAGATCTTCGCCAACTTCGATCGCGTGATGAAGCCCGGCGCGATCCTCGCGACGAATACTTCCGCGCTCGACATCGACGAGATCGCGAGCGCGACGACGCGCCCCGAATTCGTCATTGGCTTGCATTTTTTCAGCCCGGCGAACGTGATGCGCCTCGTCGAGGTGGTGCGCGCGGATCACACATCGAAAGAAGTCATCGCGACCTCGATGTCGCTAGCGAAAAGGATCGGCAAGATGGCAGCGCTCGTAGGCGTGTGCCGAGGCTTCGTGGGGAACCGCATTCTCGCTCCGCGTCAGGCGCAGGCGAACGAACTTCTGCTCGAAGGCGCCATGCCCTGGGACATCGATCGCGTGCTCTTCGAATTCGGTCTGCCGATGGGGCCCTTTGCGATGAGCGATCTCGCCGGACTCGACATCGGCTGGAACAAGGAAAGCTCGAAGGGCGAATCACTCCGCGACGTGCTGTGCGAGATGGATCGCCGAGGCCAGAAAAATGGCCGAGGCTTCTACGACTATGGAGCCGACCGCAGTGCCAGTCCTTCCCCCGAGGTCGAGAAGATCATTCTTGACTTCGCCGCGCGCAGTGGCAAGGAACCGCGCAGAATCTCGGACGAAGAAATTCTAGAGCGCTGCATCTACCCGATGATCAACGAAGGATTCAAGATCCTCGCCGAAGGCAAGGCGATTCGCGCGTCCGATATCGATGTCATCTGGGTCAACGGGTACGGTTGGCCAGTCTACCGTGGCGGTCCGATGTACTACGGCGAGCAGGTCGGCCTCGCCGTCGTTCTCGACCGTCTCCGAGAGCTACAAAAGACTTATGGTGACGCATTTGCCCCTGCCGCGTTGCTCGAGCAGATCGTGGCCGAAGGCAAGTCGTATCGGGAGATGGGCTATTAGTCGAGTGCCGCCACAACCTGGAACGCGGGACTGGCCATCAACCGGTCGAGATAGACGTTCGTTTTCGGAAAGCGCTCATCGAGTACTCCGAGCGATCGACCTGCTACCAGCGTGAAGCCGAGCATGATGTCGGCGGCAGTGAACTCGGAGCCCGCGGCATACCGACCCTCCTCGAGACTCTGCTCCAGAAACGCGAAGCCCGATGCGGCGCGCCGTTCGGCGTCTTCGAGAAGCTCGGTGTGCGCTTCGGCATCACCGCGATAGCGCTTCAACCAGACGATGATACCCAGAGGCGGGAACGCCGTACTCTCGGCGAAATGAAGCCATTGGAGATAGCGCGCGCGCTCGTCGCTAGCGTGAGGAGGCGCAAGGCGGCCGTCGCCATAGCGTTCCAGTAGGGTCTCGACGATCGCACCGGATTCACACGTCACGAGATCCCCGTCGACGAGGGTCGGAAATTTTCCGAGGGGCGTCCCCTGCGAGAAGAATTTGTCGGCCGGCGGAATGAATTCGGCGCGTTCGAGTTCATAGGGCAGGGCGAGCTCTTCGAGCAGCCATGCCACGCGAATCGCACGAGTCCGAGGCGCAAAATAGAGCTTGATCATCGCGCCGGAGCTTCCGCCACTCCTTCGGATCCGGAAGGCAATGCGTCCGGTCGATCGTCCCGCACGCCACGCTTCGCCAGCAGTCCGCGCATCTCCCAGTAGGCGGGGCCCGTCTGAAAGAGCGGAATCGTTGGGAAGAGGTGGTGGATCTGGTGGTACTCCATTCCCATGGAGAGGATCGTGCCGATCGGGGACTTCCACGCCCGCGTGTCGCGATAGCGACCCATTTCTTCGTACGGGAAGTGGGGCGCCCAGCCGAGGCAGGTCGTCAGGTAGGCCAGGCCGATGTGGCGCGGTAGCCACCAGATGAAAAACGCCTCGATCGCAAAGCCCGACCAGGCGAGGCCGCACAGGATGACGTAGTAGGTTGTATTGAGCAGAGCCCCCTCGCCGATGGCGCGCGGGATGTCAGGCATGTTGCTCTGCTCAATAACCATGCGAAACGTCGCATCCTGCGCCGCAGGTTGGCGACTCTTCATGCCGTTCCAGACGGCCTGCCAGACATTCTTGCCGTTGAAGCCGAAGTCGGGATCGTGCTTCGGATCGTTGGCATGAGCGTGATGCTCGCGATGCTCGATCCATGCGAGCTTGTAGGGCAGCGCGATCGGGATGAGCGAGACATGGCCTACCAATTCGTTCACCCAATGCAGCTTGCTTCCTTTGCGCGCGATGCTCTGATGCTGGGCGTCGTGGGAAGGCAGGTACGCGAGGATGCAGCCGAGAGTCGAGATCAGAAACGCGGCCCACAGCGGCAAGATGCCCATGAAGGTCAGCGGCCAGAGCGACAGCCACACTGCGAAGTTCGTGAGCCCCCAGGCCACCATCTCCCACGGAACGCGCCGCGTGTACTTCTGTGCGATGGCGGCTTCTTCGCGCATGAGCCTGCGACTCTGCCCGACATCTCCGACTTGATTGATCGCGGATGCGGCGCTCATAGCCAGGCCCCACGCAAACTAGCGACCGCGCCCATCGACGCGCCGATGATGAGCCCGAAAGCGAGATTCGAAAGCCCAAGCGGCGCCGACAAGGTCGCCGCGTCGAGCGATTGGGCGATCAGCGGCGCGATGAATCCAACGCCGAAGAGCAACGGTCCGGATCCTCCTAGTTTCTTGAGAATCGTCATGATCTCATTTCCTCATTTCCTCATTTTGTCGTCGTGATGTCGTCGCAATGCCGCTGCGATGCCGCTGCCGTGCCCTCGGACTGTTATTCGAGTGTGCTGTTCGATTCCTGATTGTCTACCTCTCGATCTAGGCGTTCAAGAATCCAACAAGGCGCTGATTGATGATCTTCTCTGCGTCGGCCATGATCCTGTCGATCAGCTCCCTGCAGGTCGGGACGTCGTAGATGAGGCCTGCGACCATGCCGCACGACCAGGCGCCCGCATTCATGTCACCCTCTTTCATGATGCGAGGGTAGACCCCAGCCACTTCTTCGATGATGTCCTTGAACTCGATGGCGTCGCCCAGTTCCTTCTCCTTGGCGATCAGCCGCTCGACGGCGTCATTCGTCAAGACCCGCTCCGTATTGCGCAGCCCGCGCATCACGAGTCGCGTGTCGAGTTCCGACGCTGCGACAATCGCGGCTTTGACGTTGTCATGAACAGGGGCCTCCTTCGTTGCAATGAATCGCGTACCCATATTCATGCCCTGGGCGCCCATCGCGAGCGAGGCGACGAGCGAGCGCGCATCCGCCATGCCACCCGAGGCCACGAAGGGAATCTCGAGTTCGTCCGCCGCGCGCGGCAGCAGAATCATGTTCGGGATGTCGTCTTCACCGGGGTGGCCGCCGCATTCGAAGCCGTCGATAGAAGCCGCGTCGCAACCGATGCTCTGGGCCTTGATGGCGTGGCGCACCGACGTGCACTTGTGAATGATCTTGACGCCGGCATCCTTGAGGATGGGAATCACGATCTGCGGATTTCGGCCGGCGGTTTCGACGATCTTGACGCCGCCTTCCACGATCGTCCTTGCATACTCCGGGTAGTCCGGCGGCTTCAGGCCAGGCAGGAAGGTCAGGTTCACGCCGAATGGCTTGTCTGTCATCTTCTTGCATCGCGCGATCTCGTTGGCGAGATCCTTCGCGGTGGGCTGAGTCAGGCCTGTGATGATGCCCAGGCCGCCCGCGTTGGATACGGCGGACGCTAGTTCTGCGTAGCCCACATAGTGCATGCCGCCCTGAATGATCGGGTGCTCGATGCCGAACATCTCCGTAATCGCAGTCTTCATCCTGATCTCCTTGAATCGATCTGGTGCCTTGAACGGCACGGATTGAAAAATCGCCGGCGACCGAATGGCCGCGGATCGTTCTCGCTCTAGCGCTCGAGTCTCCTGCTCGAGCCGGCTTCCGTTCGTTGCCGCGCGGATCGTTTCAGCGGCGGACTTGCCCAGGGCAGGCCCTCCGACTCCTTGGCGCTCTTCGGCCAACCGGGTCCTCGCACCGATTCGAGGTCGCTCCCGTCGACGGGGACTCCTTCGGCATCGACCGCAACGAGTCTCGCCACCTCTCGGCCCGATGCGCGTTCCCGAAATTTGACCGGCACATTCGCCTCGCCAAAGACCCACTTGTCTGACCAGAGGCGCATTGCCGTGATCATAATCCAGAGGTCGCGGCCTTTCGGCGTGAGTTTGTACTCGAACCGCTGGCCCGGTTCGTCGAGCCTATCCTTTGACAATACTCCGTTCTCGACGAGCTTGGAGAGACGGTCGGAGAGGACATTCTTCGCGATACCCAGGTTCGACTCGAATTGCTGGAATCGAGTCGCGCCCATGAGTGCATCGCGAATGACCAGCAGCGTCCACGAGTCGCCCAGTTGATCGATCGTCTGGGCAACGCCGCAGCCGATGTTGTTGAAGCGGGTCCTGGTCACCTTTGCCGTACTTCCTTTTGCAGGTTGCTTAAAAAAACCTAGTGAGTTGGCTCGAGTGAGTCAACCGGTGGAAGTGTGGAGCAGGACCAAAAACCACGGAGTTCTAGAACGACTCCGGTTTCTCTCGTCACGACGTCGTCTGCGTACCAGCGGTCGAATGTGCCAAGGATGTGGCCCTTGAGAATGCCGTCGATCACGGCTTGTACGTTCTCGCGAATTCTCATGATGTTCTTTTGTCGTTGGATCGCCCGTGCCGGGCGTCGAGATCAAGTTCCGGCCCGACGGGCACTACGCCGGTCGGATTGATGGTGTTGTGACTCTCGTAGTAGTGACGCTTGATGTGGGTCATGTTTACCGTCTCTGCGACGCCCGGGACCTGGTACAGCTCACGCAGATATCCGTGCAGATTCGGCATGTCGGCGATGCGCCGCAGATTGCATTTGAAGTGACCGACGTAGACGGCGTCGAACCGCACCAGAGTGGTGAACAGACGCCAGTCGGCTTCAGTCATGCGATCACCCACCAAATAGCGCTGTCGGCCGAGGCGGTCTTCGAGCCAATCGAGTGATTCGAAGAGATCAGCAAAGGCTTCTTCATAGGCCCCTTGCGTCGTCGCGAAGCCGCATCGGTAGACGCCGTTATTGATGCTTGGATAGACGCGGGCATTGATCTCCTCGATCTCGCCCCGCAAATCCTCTGGATGGAAGTCGAGTTCCGGGTGGGCGGCAATCGCGTCGAACTCCGAATTGAACATGCGGATGATCTCGGAGGATTCGTTGCTGACGATGGTCTGGTGTTCGCGGTCCCAGAGCACGGGCACCGTGACGCGGCCGCTATAGCTGGGGTCCGCCTTCGAATACACCTCATGGAGAAACTTGGCGTCGTTCGCCACGTCGGGAATACAGCCCTCGCTGTTCCCGAATTCCCATCCGTTCGGACCCATGAAGGGATCCACGACCGAGATGGAGATGGCTTCCTCGAGCCCCTTCAATTTGCGGAAGATGAGAGTGCGGTGTGCCCAGGGGCAGGCCATGGAAACGTAGAGGTGGTAGCGGCCGATCCCCGGCACGAAGCGCGTTGAGCCGTCGTCGCGCACCCAATCTCGAAACGCGCTCTGCTTCCGCTCGAAGTGTCCATCCGTACTCTTCGTGTCGTACCACTCGTCACGCCATATTCCGTCGATGAGTCGTCCCATTTTTTTCTCCTTTTTGCCTGGATTCAGGCGAGATCGAAGAGCAGGAAGGCGCCTTCGGGATCACCCGAGACGATCATGCTCTTTTCTTTTTCGAAGCTAAGACCGTCACCGGCCGTCAGTCGCGCGCCGTTCACGATCAGCTCGCCGCGCACGGCCTGGACCCAAGCGCCGCGTCCCGACGCGACCTCATAGTCGAGGACGGAATTCGTGTTCACGCGACCCGCGTAGATCTGCGCGTCCTGTTGGATCTCGAGAACGCCCGCGCCGCCAACGCGCGTCGCCAAAGCTCGCAGTCCCGCTGGCGAGCCGGGGTCGACCGGAAAGAGTCCGCGAATCTCGGCGTGGCTCGGCGTGGTCCCGCTAATTGCGGGGTGCAGCCAGATCTGGAGGAAGTGGACCGCCTCGTTATTCGAAGCGTTCAGTTCGGAATGTACGAGGCCGCTGCCCGCGCTCATGCGCTGCACATCGCCTGATTGGAGAACCGTGCGGGCGCCGGAGCTGTCTCGATGCTCCAATTCACCATCGAGGACCAC
>JAQBEG010000071.1:0-8943 GCA_032123985.1 Deltaproteobacteria bacterium | reverse complement strand
TCTGCGGTCCCAAAGGATTCACCAGACAGCCAGGCCCCTGGTTCGAGTTTCTCATTGATGGCGTCGATCAGATCGAGGAAGACGCCGAGCGCGTCGGCAAACTCCGGCGCCTTTATGCCATGTTCGATGACGCTGCGTCGTGCGGCGCGTCGTGCGGGGTCGGGAATCGAGGCGATGTTGCGCTCCCTGACTTCCTCGGGTTGGCCCAGGATCATGTTGCGGGGACCAATGGCAAAGGTCACCACGCCTGCCATGGGATGCACGGTCTGATCGATTCGCTTGATCCAGAGCCTTGCTGCATGGCGTTTGACGGGATCGGCGGACTGCATCGCGATTTCGGGAAAGGCCTCGTCGAGGTACTCGTTGATCAACGAGGATTCGATCAGCGTGGCTCCGTCATGAATCAAAGTCGGAACGACGTGATTCGGGTTGAGCTTGACGTACTCGGGATCATGTTGCGCGCCAGAGATCAAGTCGACTTCGCGACTCTCGAAAGAAAGTTTCTTCTCGGCGAGGATCAGTCGCACCTTCTGTGAGCAGGTCGAGACGGCATTGTGATAGAGCGCGAGCATGGGGATCTCCTCGGGTTGGATCGTACTAACAGCAGAGTTGCATCCCGAGCTGTTGGGCCCGGCACGTCTTCGGCAAGCAGTCTCACCGCTGTGTGGTTCAGCGTCTTTTCAAGAGAACCGTCGAATCCGCAGGGGCGCTCACGCGGAGGATGTCCGTCGTAGCAAGAAAATCGTGACGAGCGCGTAGGTGCATTCAAAGACGAGCGCGCCGTAGGTGTATGCGGACGCGCTGTTGTCGATGAAGAAGCCTGCGCTCCGTGCGAGAAAGAGCCCGCTCGCGAGAAATGCGATGGCGAACATGGCCGGCCGGGCCATATCGGTGCGCACGAGCGCGGTTGCGCACATAATTCCGATCGAAGCCTGCAGGCCGCCGTACATGGCTCGAATTTCAGTGACGCCCGTAGGTGTGACCGCGATGATGCCGGCTGCTTCGTTGAGGTACTCGGGCGCGATCAGGCAGTAGAGCCCGTACGGGAGCCAGAGTAGAGCTGATAGAAGGAGGTAGATTTTCGTTGCTGTCATTGGGAACTCACTTTAGCTGCCGCGCACTTTCGCAACGGAGGCGCTTCCTCACGCCGTGCCAGCTCGCGTGCATGGCGAATTCATGATAACGCCGGGAGAGGCCTTCACGAGGATGTTCACGAGATCACCTCAGCGAGGGCAATCGCTGATCGGCGAACGGGGAAGGCTCGCCTGAAATCGCGGGGTTGCGTATTTTGATATATCCAATATATTAGAAATATGGAAAAACAAGATGCTCTCGCTGCTCTGGCGGCACTCGCTCACCAGACGCGCCTGGAAGTCTTCCGCATTTTGGTGAAAGCCGGTCCCGATGGGCTCGCCGCGGGTGCCATCGCGGATGAACTCGGCATTCCATCTGCGACTCTGTCCTTCCACCTCAAAGAGCTGAAGAGCGCCGATGTCGTGCTCCGCCGGCGAGATAGCCGTTCCCTGTATTACAGCGCGAACTTCGATGTGATGAATGCGCTGCTTCAGTTTCTGACCCTGAATTGCTGCGAGGGTGTCGCGGCGTGTGATTCGACCGCGTTGGAAGAACGTCGGTACTGACCTGGAACGCATTGGCCGGACATGATCGGCACAAAGGAGATCTGATGCGATTGCAACTCGCCCTCAATGTCAAAGACCTGGACGCCGCCGTCGAGTTCTACTCGAAAATGTTCAACACGGAGGTCAATAAACGAAAGCCCGGCTACGCCAACTTTTCGATCGGCGAACCCCCGCTCAAGCTTGTGCTCTTCGAGCTGCCCGACGCGCCCGAGCGCCTCAATCATCTGGGCGTCGAGGTCTTCGACGACGAGAGCGTCGATGTGGCGACCAGTCGTCTCAAAGCTGCGGGAATGGCTGACCTCGTCGAGGATGAGACGACCTGCTGTTATGCCAAAGCCAACAAGGTCTGGGCCGAGGAGCCCGACGGGTTGCGTTGGGAGTGGTACCGCGTTCTCGAGGATTCCGAGACCTTCGGCAAGGATCCAGTTTTCGAAGAGAGCCCCTCTGGCGATTCGGGCGTCGCCGGTTGCTGTGGATCCAGGTGATTCCGGTTGTCATGGCGGACAGGTTGCTGGCATCACTATTCGACCCAGGCCCTTGACTGAGTCAGCTACACTGATTGCCTTGTCGACGCACTTCGCGTCGAGTCGAACGGGAGAACACCGCGTTCGTCGGTGCGACGATCATCACGGGCCACCGCGGCGAGGCGCCTATCACGTCTGGGGTCATACTCGTTGGAGCAGACGGCCTCATCCAGGCCGTCGGCAACGCACGGTCTGCTCCGGTTCCCGCAGGCTATCGAATCATCGATCTCTCCGGAAATTTCCTGCTGCCGGGTCTCATCAATGCGCATGGGCACCTGCTGATGGATGGGCGCGAACCCGGGGAACCGCTCGATCTCGGACGCTTGGCGGTGCCAAGCTGGGTCATGAATGCGCTTGGAGCGTTCTTGCAGACTTACCCTGATCCTATTGCAGTCGGCACGGTCGAGTGCCAGCTACCCGGTCTATTTGGCTAGAAAACCCCCGATACCGGCGCTGACCGCTCCAATCACGTAACGCAGCATCACGCTGTCGGTGGGGGATCCCTTGATCGCGGAACCGATCCGCCCTCCAACGGACTCCGACATTTCATAGCCCGTGTAGGCAACGAAAAGGCCTATGACGATGAGTACGATGCCAGCGATTCTCTGGGGTTTCATCGGGATCCTCCGTGATTCGTGAGATGCCATGCTCGGAAGAGCGATCAGCACCTGAACCTACCAGAATAATGCTGGCGCGGCTGCAGTGAATGCATTCATATTGCTTCGAGTTCGCTCGCCCAGAGGCCGAGTGCTCACGGAATTTTTTTCGGTCTTGATGAAACGTTTCTGCCTAATGCTAGGCCAGGAGCAGCACTCAGTTTTCGAAAACGAGATCGAATCCCTTTTTCGTGAGTCGGTGCCGCGGTTCGTGGGCGAGCAGGGCATCCCAGTCGGTGCCGGCGATCGCCTTGTCAACCCGTTCTCGATCGTTGGCGTCGAGGCCCTGGTATGCATCGAGCGCTCGCTGGACGAGCCATGACGCATACGATCCGACGAAGCGCGTCAGAGGAATTCCGCGCAGTTCAGTTTTTAGCTGGCCGACCGCGCGCGGGATCTCTGTTAGGTCGATGGGCCGACCGTCGGCCCACTTTTCGAACTCACGCAATCCCTCGAGGATGATCGGGGCTGCGTCGCGACCCATCACGCCCAGGATTTCGATCAGGCTCCCAGCAACCGAGTCGTCCGCAAGCCAGCTTCCGTCACAATCGGGATCTGGAAAGTTGCAGCGTTCTATCCAACCCACGACCGGAATAGCCGTTTCGAGCAGCAGCCTTCGCGAGACGAGGTCGTTGAAAAAATGACCATATACAGGACCCATGAGAGCACAATCGGCAAAGGACATGCGCGCGCCCAGGAGATAGTCCTGGCTCTCGAAATGGGAGCAGAGGGCATCTAGAAGTTCACGCGTGTGGGCTTCGATGGCAGGTGCGGTTTCGTCTGTCGCGCCGAGTGCGATTCTCGCAGCGGCCATCCGGTCGGCTGCGAGATTTCCGAGCTTGACGTCGCCGACCATCGCGCTGAACCGGGCGCGAGCAGAGCGTTCGCCGAGTTCGCTTCCCCAGCGATAGTGCATCGCGGGAATCAGGCAGAACTCATCGACGTAGAGTTCGACGAGGTGTGCGGCGATGGTTTGCACGGGGGTTTTCGGAAAGAGCGGCGGCTCTGGATGTCGCTCTTCGAGGTTGTCGAAGATCAGGGTCGAGTCCTGCCAGGTCTCGCCTTCAGGCGTGATGACGATCGGGATGAAGCCGAGTCCTGTTCGATTCTTGATCTCTCGTCCGTCTGCGCGAACCTCATCGAAATGCACGCGCTTATATCGCAACGCGGGACGAACCTTCGCGGAAAAATAGGAAACTTCGAATGCGTGGAAGCGATACGGCGTGGAGGAGGACTCGGACATCGGTGATCTCCGTGGGTCGAGTTTTGACACTGTGTATGTCACAATATCACAGCGTCGATACGTCGACGATCGGACTTCAGAGAACCAGAGTTGGAGAATCCGCGTGTTCTATCTGAAAGAGAGTTTCAATCTTCATCCGGCAAGCCCCGCGAATCGCGATCGCTTTATTGTTGGTGTGGAAGAAGGACTCCTCCCTGCCTGCTCGGGTCACGGAGCGCGTCTGGTTGGCAGCTGGTTCGCGCATGAAGAGTGGTATTCCCAAATTCTTCATGTCACGGAGTTCGATGATCTCGCCGCGTTCGACGAGTATCGCAAGGCGGCTCGAACCGACGCCAAGCTCATCGAGGCGCAATCGCAGCTGGCGAACCTTGCGCCGGAGCGTCGATCGGAGTTACTCGAACCCTTGGGTGCCGTTCCCGTGTCGGCCCTGCACGACGCGATCGAGGCCTCACGAAACGAACCGGTTGGCGTCTATACCTTTGCCATTCTGGAGGTGACTCCAGGCTCGATGGAGCAGTTTTCTTCGATGCTGGCGGGTGCCGCGTCGGCGCTTCCCATCGCGGCGGCCTGGCGCGATGTATCCGGGAATCCGAATCGGGTCATCGATCTCTGGAAAGGTGACACCGGGAAGGCGGGCTTCCGGCCGACAAACGACCAGCAGAATGCGTTCTTCGAGCCGCTTCGCGAAGTTGCGCCGCGAGAGCGTATGATGCGTCTCCACGCGATGCCCTATTCACCGCTGCGTTAGGTCATCTGAACGAATTGCGAAATCAGCGTGGTTACGATCTCGGGCGCGTCTTCCTGGATGAAGTGCCCGACTCCCGGCAACACGGTGACCGGCCCGTTCGGCCACATGTCTCGAAAACAACCGACGGCGAACTCACATGGAATCGCCCGGTCCTCGGCGCCCGTGACCATCATGGCGGGCTTGGCCTTCAGCGCGTCGATCGCTCCGGGCTGTGCCGCGTTCTCGAGCATGAATTTCATGGTTTCCGGGCTGCCTATGTTGAGCGGAAACTGCCTCGCGCCGATGCAGTCTGCGGCGGTCGGGAAGGGCGAGGCGTAGGCTCGCACCCAGGTTTCGTCGATGTGCGCGGTTCGCTCGAATCCGATGCGCTTGATCACGGAGAGCGCGGTGCTCCCGAGATTCAGGATCGTGGGTTCGAAGCCATCGCTATGCACCCATTTGAACCACGGATAGTCAGGGATGCCAGCGGTGCCCGCCGGTGCTTGTCCGCCCACGACCGTGTTCATCACGACGAATCGCTTGATCCGGTCGGGGTTTCGGAAGGCGAAGGCGGCCCCGATCGGTCCGCCCCAGTCCTGCACGACGAGCGTGATGTCGCGAAGATCCAGGTGAAGGAGAAGTCGCTCGAGGTTCTCGGCGTGTTCCTGAATGCTGTAGTCGCGATCCTGGGGCGTTTCGCTCTTGCCAAAACCCATGTGATCGGGAACGACAACGCGTCCGATTTTCACCAGCGCCGGAACGAAATTGCGATAGAGATATCCCCACATCGGTTCGCCATGCAGGCAGACGAAAGTCTCTCCGGCGTCGCGGGCACCTTCGTCGACATAATGCTGCTGAAAGCCATTGTCGGAGAAAAACTGCGGGGCGAAAGGCCAGGATCCATCAAAAGTTTCATTCGAGGGGATCATGAAGTTCCTTTTCGACTGTCGATAACGTGCACATAGATTTCTCCTGTTGGAGATTCGAAATGGGCGAGCTCTTCCACGCTGCTGCCCATGCCTAGCTCCGCTTCATTTTTGTCGCGTCGAGCCAAGGCAGAAGTGCGCCCAGAAACTTTTCAGGAATGTCCTCTTGAAGGAAATGATTGCCGCCTTCGAGGATGACATGGGGTTGGCCCGCACAGCCTGGCACCTCTTCGATGAAACGCTTTTCGCCTCCCCGCGCAATCTGGTCGCCATCGCTGAAGATCGTCAACATTGGGCGGTCGAAGTTTTTGACCGTTTGCCAGGCTTCCCAGTTGTCCGGTAGCTGGGGATTGTCCGGTGTCGTCGCGAGCAATTGGGTGAACTGGCGATTTCCGCACATGTATTTTGGTTCGGGGTAGGGCGCGTGATAGGCGTCGACGACTTCTTGTGGGAGATCGACGGCGCAAAGACTATTCAGCATGTCCCAATGTGGCCAGGTCGGGGTCTCGCGGACCATCTTCTGAAAAGCAGCAAAGGGCCCTGTCGCCTCGATTTTTTCGGGCATGGGTTCCGCGGGATCGCGCAGGAACATGCCAGAGTTCGTGAGGCAGACTCGCGTGATGCGATCCGGATGGTGATGCAGGACGCGGAGACCGACGATGCCGCCCCAGTCATGCAGGACCAAAGTGATGTTCCGGAGGTCGAGCACATCGATCAGTGCGGCGCGCGCCCATTCGACGTGGCGCGCGACCGTAAAATCCTGCATCTCGGTCGGCTTGTCGGAGCGCCCCATGCCGACCAGATCGATCGCGATCGCGCGGTTCCCGGCGGCTGCGACTTCGGGGATGATCTTGCGCCAGAGAAAGGACCAGCTCGGATTGCCGTGGATCATTACGACCGGCGGCCCATCTTTCGGCCCTTCGTCGACATAATGCATCCGCAGCCTTCCGCCTTCGAGATCTGGAATCTCTGCGTAGTGGGGCTCGAAGGGATAGCCCGGCAGGTTCTCGAAACACTCGTCGGGGGTTTGGATGATGTTCATGATTTTTTCGGGTCCGTCAGTTGCTTCCCGCGCTTGATCGCGGGCCCCGACCGCCGGGGGGCATGAACTGTCCTGGAAAGGAATATGGCATATAGCCTGCCATATTCAAGATTGCATCGACTACTCGATATGGCCTAGTCGCGGTAGCCTCCCCACGTCCTTTTCAAATTTCCACGAAGTGCACCCGGAGATCCCATGAGCGAAGCCATTGATGCGAGTCCGACTCCCCCTTCCCTCGGACAGGCTGGCGCCGATCCCTACTCCATTCCGCTCGACAAGATCGACGTTTCGGATGCCGAGATCTTTGAAACAGACACGCTCTGGGGCTATTTCGAGCGCCTGCGGAAGGAAGATCCCGTCCACTACTGCGCGGAGAGTGAATTTGGCGCGTATTGGTCGGTGACCAAATTCGCCGACATCGTCGAGGTCGAAAAGAACGACGCGGTCTATTCCTCCGCACACAGCATCGTCGTCGGCGACCCGGATCCGGACTTTCCGCTGGAGGCGGGATTCATCACGATGGATGGACCCGAGCACAATGCTCACCGCAAGGTCGTCCAGCCGGTCGCCGCTCCACGCAATTTGGCCCGGCTCGAGCCTTTGATTCGCGAACGAGTCATCGAAATTCTGGATGGCCTTCCATTAGGCGAGACTTTCGACTGGGTCGACCGCGTGTCGATCGAACTCACCACCGGCATGTTGGCGACGCTCTTCGACTTCCCGTACGAGCATCGACGCAAGCTCACTTTCTGGTCTGACATGGCGACGGCCAGTCCGGAGCAGGTGGGTGCCGTCGGGATCACGGAAGAGGAACGCCAAGTCGCGTTGATGGAATGTCTCGCCGAGTTCACGCAGCTCTGGAAGGACCGGGAGAACAAGCCGCAGGGCGATCGTCTGGACCTGGTCACGGCGTTGGCCAACGGGGCGGCCACGAAGAATCTGGAGCCGATGGAATACCTCGGAACGCTCGTTCTTCTCATCGTGGGCGGCAACGACACCACCCGAAACTCTATCTCGGGCGGCGTCCTGGCCTTGAACGAGAATCCCACGGAATACCAGAAGCTGCGTGACCACCCCGATCTCATCCCGAACATGGTGAGCGAGATCATTCGCTGGCAGACGCCCTTGGCGCATATGCGACGAACGGCAACGCAGGACGTGGAGTTGGGTGGGAAGCAGATCAAGAAGGGCGAGAAGGTCGTCATGTGGTATGTCTCCGGCAATCGGGACGACACCGCCATCGATCGGGCAAACGAATTTCTCATCGATCGCGACAACGTGAAACAGCATCTGTCCTTTGGTTGGGGTGTTCATTTCTGCATGGGAAGCCGGCTTGCAGAAATGCAACTTCGCATCCTCTGGGAAGAGGTGATGAAGCGCTACCGAATGGTCGAAGTGGTCGGGAAGCCGGTTCGCGTTCGATCCAACTTCGTGAAGGGATTCACGGAGCTTCCGGTCCGAGTTCATCCGTGGTAGTTACGCGCCTTCGGATTCGGTAACGCCGAGGAGCCGCATGATCTTGGCATGCCCAGATTTGAGTGGCAGATCAACCCGATTGCGCCCGTGGACCGAAACACATGCAGACCCATCATCTTCGATCATCGTCGAGTCCTTAGGTAGAGGACGGGGCAGTAGTATCGGGCGAACTCCGGACCGACATCGATGTTGGGGACGACGAGGGACGACGTTGGCTGGTCTACGCGCGTCGTTTCCGCGGGACCTTGGCGGACATGGTCAACTTCATCTCGTCCCAGCCGGTCTCGGCCATAGACGGTCCCCTTCGCGACGAGCTCGAATCGATAGGGAACCTTGTCACAAAGAACCAGGAGCTATTGGATTTGTCGATCGACAGAGCATCGGCGTTGCAAGGCCAGATCCGGGACCAGCTCAGCGATTCCATGAACAAGGCCACCTATCGCTTCACCTGGGTGGCCACCGTGTTTCTGCCTCTCAGTTTTTTCACCGGGTTGCTCGGAATCAATGTCGCTGGCATTCCCGGCAACCACGACCCCCTGGCGTTCTGGCTGGTGTGCGCAGCGCTCAGTGTCGTCGCAGTGGCCTGGGGTGTCGTCGTCGGTCGGGTGACGAGTCGTCGGCGAAGGCGAGGCGAAACCCGCGACTTCGCGACGAACTCATGGACGGATCTAGGGATACGGATTGGACCCGGCTTCTGAGGCATATCACC
>JAQBEG010000070.1:0-7638 GCA_032123985.1 Deltaproteobacteria bacterium | reverse complement strand
CGCCCTACCGCACGACGCGGGCGCCGCCGGGGCCAACCGCGGTCGTGGCTTCATCGTGCGCCGGAAAGGCCAGCTCGATGACCGCGGCGGAGAAGACCTCGCGCTCGATGCCGATGCACTTCGAAGGTTCGAAGCGCTCCGTGCGTTTCGGCTGACCGCAGCACAAGCCGAGGGCGTCCCGCCCTACGTCGTCGCAAGTGATCGATCGCTTCGAGAGCTCGCGGTGCTCTGCCCGCAGCGTGAAGAAGATCTGACTCTCGCGCACGGAATTGGCGATACCAAAGCCAAGAAATATGGCCTGGGCATTCTTCAGGCGCTAGAAGAGGTCACGCGACGCGCGAGCCACGATTAGTCCGTCCGGCTTGTTTAGCGAGAGTTCACTAAGAGGCGCGTTGCGTTCCGGCCGCCTCACCGGGCGAGTCGACTGTGGGAGCTTCAGAGCTCGACTCATCGGCCACCGCGGCACCGCGCGACATGAGATCGGCTTGCAAACGCTTCGGAGATAGCATGAAGGCGATCACTCTCGCTGGCTCGCCTCGGCCCGCGATCCAGCGATGGGAGTAGCTCGCATCGAAGTGAATGGAGTCCCCGGTTTCGGCGAGATACGACTCGCCTCCGATTTCGGCCTCGATGCATCCCTCCTCGACGAGAATCACGAACTCACCACGAAATTTCCACGCGTCCGTTCCTGGCCGACCCACACCCCTGCCCGCTTCGATGCGCACCCGCCAGACGTCGAGCTGGCTATGTGGAATCATCGCAACGAGATGTTCCATTCTGGTGTAGGGATTCATGGCGAGGTGTTGTCGATCAGCATGCCTCAGGATCGCAACTTGACTTTCGCCATCGGCTTCCTCGAGCAGCTCGCTCGGGCGGCGATTCAGTCCGTTCGAAACTTTGAGCAGAACAGCGATCGTCGGAACCGTCTGCAGGTTCTCGATCTTGTGGATCGTGCTGGCGGAGACGCCGGCGCGATCTCCAAGCTTCTGCAGAGTCAGGCCGGCCTCATTTCTCCAACTTCGAATCCTGGCTGCAATTCTCTTTAGGTCTTCGTCCAATTCCCAATTCCTAACCGGTGGTGCAGGAAACGCAGAAATCCAGGGTCCGAAGGCCTGGCTTCGAATTCGCAAATCACTCTTCGCTTCTTGGAAACACGACCCAGCCGCATCTCGTCAGATCTCCTGATACACCCACAGAAGATCGCCTACGGGATCCTCGCCGACTCGCAGGGTCGAAGCAAGCGAAGACCATGTACAGCAATGTGTCTTAGGGGGGTCTGTTCAATCTGAATCGTGCTGCCGAAGAGGTGGCCCCCGGAAATCCTCTCCCACCAACTCATTCTGTGATCGATTCCCCCGCGATCGCTGTTTCCCTCTCGCTACAGGACGTTTCCCAAAGAGAACACCGCATTGGCGATCAACCTGAAGTGTATGCGAGCAAGCTAGAGATTCTCCTCGTCAGGTTCTGCGAGGTGCGACGGTCATGTTCATCGCCGAATCGGTGGACGAAGGAATCCTGATCCGGTTGCAGATCGAATCTGCGTCGTCGAACAGGCCGCCGGCAATATCGGCATCGCGTCCCGTAGCAAGAGCGCTATGGCACGAGGGCGTCTACCACTTCTTCTTACGAGCGTTCGTTCATCGCATCCGACGGATCGCGATTCGCGTTCGTCGAATCGAAGACAGAGCGGCGATCGACCTCGGAAATCCGCCAGCAACCATTTTCGTCCCGAGCAGTCCATTGCAGCCCATCCATTCGTTAAGGCTGCAGGGGCTCACATTCGCTCCCCCCGGGTGTTGAGTTTTACAAAATAGAACGTGTTTCACTTTTCCGTTCTCGTCGTTATAGTCGGCTCCTCCGATCCGCCCAGAACGCCCGGCTCGACTCCATCATCGCTCGGTACAGACCTCCGGTGGGCGGTGACCGAACCCAGCGCCAGAACTCCGAAGGCGAAATATGTACATCGACCTCACGCCCGACCAGAAAGCCCTCCGCGCGACGCTTCGCGCCTATTTCGACCGGCTGATGACGCCCGCGCGACGCGAGACCCTTCGCGGCATGGAGGGTGGCGCGACCTATCGGGAAGCGATCCGACAGATCGGTAAGGATGGCTGGCTCGGCGTCGGCTGGCCCTCGGAGTTCGGAGGGGGCGGCCTGACGATGGTCGAGCAATTGATCTTCCTCGAAGAGCAACGACGTTCCGGCGCCCCTTTTCCCTTCGTGACCGTGTCGACCGTCGGCCCGGCCCTCATGGCGCTTGGTACCGAGGAACAAAAAGCCGAGTTCCTGCCTCGCATCCTGGCAGGCGAATGCCACTTCTCGATTGGATACAGCGAGCCCAGCGCGGGCACGGATCTCGCCAGCCTCACGACGGCTGCAGTCCGGGACGGCGACGATTGGATCATCAACGGTACGAAGATGTTCACGAGCGGCGCGAACGATACGGACTATATCTGGCTCGCCACGCGAACGGACCCCGATGCTCCCAAGCACAAGGGCATCACGATCTTCATCGTCCCTGCCGATTCGAAGGGATTCAGCGCCTCGCTCATCCACACAGTGGGTGGATCTGCGACCGCCATGACCTATTACGAAAATGTTCGTGTGCCGAATGAGAATATCGTCGGCGGATTGAACGGCGGTTGGAAACTCATCACGACGCAGCTCAATCACGAGCGCATCGGCCTGGCTGCATTCGGTTCGGCTTGTTATGCGCGAACCGAGAAGGTCATCGAGTGGGCTCGCGATACGGAGATGCCCGATGGCGGCCGCATGATCGACCTGCCCTGGGTTCAGCAGAATCTCGCCGAGGCCTACGCGCGCATCGAAGCCATGAAGCTTCTCAACTGGCGAATGGCTGCGGAACTCGAGACGGGCCACTTGAATCCGGCCGATGCTTCAGCCGTCAAGGTCTATGGGACCGAGGCGGTGCTCGAGGTCTACCGACTCCTACAGGAGATCCTCGGGCCAGCCGCCCTGGTGGCCGCCGGATCCCCGGCAGCGCAGATCGATGGCGACATCGAACACGAGGCTCGATTGGCCACGATCAATACCTTTGGCGGTGGCGTCAACGAGATTCAGCGCGAGATCGTCTCGATGGCCGGCCTGCGCATGCCGCGGGTACCCCGCTAGGTCAGTATGAGCGAAGAGACAACGTCAGCACAGAGCGCCGAAGTACTGATGGCGACCTTGAGGTCGTTTGTTGGAAACGTCAGCGGCGAGTCGCGAACCAGCCGCTACCCGATCGACGAGGCGATGATTCATCACTGGTGCGAAGCGATCGGCGATCGGAACGCGAGCTATCTCGATCCGAAATTCGCGAAGACGTCGATTCATGAGGGCATCGTCGCCCCACCGACGATGCTCCAGGCCTGGACGATGCCCGGCCTCCAGCCGAGAACACAATCTGATGAACCGACGAAGAACGCCTCGAGCGAAGGGAAATCAGTGCTTCAGGTTCTCGACGAGGCGGGTTTCACCTCGGTTGTCGCAACCAACTGTGAGCAAGAATATTTTCGGTACCTGAAGCCTGGCGACCGCCTGACGCATGACGTCGAGATCGAATCGGTATCCCCCGAAAAGAAAACGGGACTCGGCGTAGGTCACTTCGTGACTCAGCTCTACAAGTACCGCGATGCCAACGGCGAACTCGTGGGCCAGATGCGATTCCGACTCCTCAAGTTTCGCCCGCCGACCGGAGACCGACCCATCGTCGGGCCTCGAATCCCCGGTGGCAGACCCCGGCCGAGCCTCAACCAGGATGTTTCCTTCTTTTGGGAGGGCGCCGCGAAGGGCCGGTTGCTCATTCAACGCTGCGTCGATTGCCAGACACTTAGACATCCACCGGGCCCCGGCTGTCCGCATTGTTCCTCCATGAAATGGGAGGCCAGCGAGATGTCCGGCAAGGGCGAGATCTATAGCTTCGTCCGTCATCATCACCCCACGATCCCACCCTTCGAGACGGGACACGCGATCATCCTCGTACAACTCGACGAAGGGCCGCGCCTGGTCTCCGAATTGGCAGACACCAACACCAACACCAGCGTCGCCGAAATCGAGATTGGGATGCGCGTCGAAGTGCAGTTCGATGAGGTAGAAGAAAACTTCATTATGCCGCGCTTTCGAACCGTCGCGCAGAACCGAACGAATGGAACGGAGTAGAGCATGAATTTCAGTTTCAGCGAAGAAGAAGAAGCTGCCAAGGATCTAGCGGGCCAGATCCTGGGGGATGCGACGAGTTTCGAACGGACTCGAGAGGTCGAATCCGACGACGATGGCCCGGGTTTTGACCGGACACTCTGGGCCCAGCTTGCCGAGTCGAACCTGCTCGGCTTGCCGATCTCCGAATCGTTAGGCGGACAGGGTTTTGGCTTTTTGGCTCTCTGTCTGCTGCTCGAAGAAGCGGGACGAAACCTCGCGCCCGTCCCGCTGGTCGAGTCGATCGTCTACTCCGCACTTCCGATTCAGCAATTCGGAAGCGATCGTCTCAAGACGGAACTCATTCGCAAGGTGATCGCGGGCGAGAGCCTTCTCTCTGCCGCTCTCTTCGAAATCGGCTCCCCGACACTCTCTCGCAAGGTGAAGACAAGGGCAGTCGTGACCGGCAAGGGTGGGTTCACACTCAGCGGTGAGAAAGTCTGCGTCCCCTTTGCCGAGGCCGCAGACCTGCTCCTCGTCAGTGCATCGGGCGAAGACGGTCTCGGGCTCTTCCTGATCTCGCCGAACGCGGCAGGCGTTTCGCTCGAGAGGCAGGAAACGACGGCCCACGAACGACAATTCGTGGTGAAACTCGACGGAGTTTCCGTCGAGGTCGATCACGTCCTCGCTGCGCCGGGGAGCGGTGAGAAGGTTCTCGACTGGTTGGAGCCGCGGGCGATGACGGCTCTCGCCGCGATCGCGGTTGGCGCAGCGGAGGAAGGTCTGCGTCAGACCGCCGAGTACACAAGCACCCGCAAGCAGTTCGGCCGAGAGATCGGCTCCTTTCAGGGCGTTTCACTCCGCGCGGCTGACGCCTACATCGATGTAGAGGCCATGCGCGCGACGATGTGGCAAGCCGCATGGCAGATCGATAATCGTGAATCCGCTCACAAGGCGGCAGCCGTCGCGAAGTGGTGGGCCTGCATGGGTGGCCACCGCGTCTCACACACTTGTCAGCATCTGCATGGTGGCATTGGCTCCGACGTCGACTATCCGATTCATCGCTTTTTCCTACGACTCAAACACGTCGCGATGACGCTGGGTGGCTCGAACGAACAACTCTCGATTCTTGGAAGCCTGGTCGCAGACGAGGCGCGATCAGGCGTGCCGGTCGAGGACATTCTTTCGTGAGCAGCGACAGATCCGTAACGCGCTCGCTTGCATCCGTCTCGGTCGGCGAAAAGCTGCCGTCGCTCGAAGTCCCGCTCACTCGGACGCTCATCATCTCGACGGCAATCGCTTCACGCGACTATCAAGACGTCCACCATGACCACGAACTCGCCAAGCAGCGCGGTTCGCCGGACATTTTCATGAACATTCTCACGACCAACGGATTCGTCGGCCGATTCGTGACGGATTGGACCGGGCCCGAGGCGCAGTTGCGCAAGGTCGACATTCGGCTTGGCGCGCCCAATTACCCGGGCGATACGATGACCCTCGAGGGCTCGGTCACCGCCAAAAACGAGGTCGCCGGTACGATCGAGGTTTCTCTTCGTGGCCGCAACGGGATCGGCGATCACGTGACGGGCACCGTCCTGGTTGCACTCCCATGCAGTTGAAGAACGGACTCAAGGACAAGGCGGCGATCGTCGGAATCGGCCAAACCGAGTTCAGCAAACGTTCTGGTCGCACCGAACTTCGGTTGGCAATCGAGGCGATCGGCGCTGCGCTAGATGACTGTGGACTTCAGGCTTCAGACGTAGATGGCATGAGCCTCTATACGATGGAGAACAACCCCGCGAACGAGGTCATCCACAATCTCGGCGGAGGCGATCTACGCTTCTTCAGTCGCATTCACTACGGGGGTGGGGCTGCGTGTGCGCCTATCCACCAGGCAGCAATGGCTATCTCGAGTGGGGCAGCCGAGGTCGTCGTCTGTTATCGCGCCATGAACGAACGCTCGGAGCAACGTTTCGGCAGCGGCATTCAGAATCGACCTAACGCGCCAAAGACCGAAGATGTCCATTTCGGCTGGTATGCGCCCTTCGGCCTACTCACCCCGGCCGCATGGGTCGCCATGTTCGCTCAACGCTATCTGCACACCTACGGCGCCACGACCGAGGACTTCGGACGCATCGCAGTCGCGGACCGAAAGCATGCCGCGACCAATCCCGCTGCATGGTTCTACGAGCGACCGATCTCCCTCGAAGATCATCAGAACTCTCGCTGGGTCGTCGAGCCAATGCGATTGCTCGACTGCTGCCAGGAGAGTGACGGCGCAGTC
The DNA here is from genome assembly GCA_032123985.1 of Deltaproteobacteria bacterium. Lineage (GTDB taxonomy): Bacteria > Myxococcota_A > UBA9160 > UBA9160 > UBA4427 > UBA4427. The sequence continues at coordinate 1,217 of JAQBEG010000070.1, read as the reverse complement.
GCGGTCGTGGTCGTATCGGCCGAACGCGCGAAAGACCTCAAACAGAAGCCAGCATCAATCCGCGCGGCTGCCCAGGGCATGGCAGCCGATCAGAGAATGATGACCAGCTATTATCGCAAGGACATCACCGGAATCCCGGAGATGGGTCTGGTTGCCCAGCAGCTCTTCGAGACCGCCGAATTGGGACCCGACGACATTCAGACAGCCATTCTCTACGACCACTTCACGCCCTTCGTACTCGCTCAGCTCGAAGAGTTTGGATTTTGCAAGCGGGGCGAGGCGAAAGACTTCATCCGCGATGGTCGCATCGAAATCGGCGGGGACCTTCCGATCAACACCCATGGCGGACAGCTCGGCGAAGCCTATATCCACGGGATGAACGGAATCGCGGAGGGCGTTCGACAGGTGCGTGGGACGGCGGCGAACCAGGTACCCGACATCGAGCATGTGCTCGTCACCGCGGGAACCGGCGTGCCGACAAGCGGCCTCATCCTCGGCGCCGACTGACCCGAACGCCGAAATTCCCCCTCGACCCTCACTCACCCCGACGAGGGGTGGGGAGGGATAGACTCGAGCAGAGACGGGCTTGGAACGGGGTTCGGGACGGGGAAGGCGACGGGTCAGGCCGGCTTCAAATAGTCTGGGTAGCGCTTCCGGACGAGCCGTTTTTGACTCATCTCCTCCATTCCGCGCAGGACATCCCGTCGACTGACCTGCCCGAGGAGACGATTGCCTTCGATGACGGCCAGGCGCCGGACCCCCAGCGTCAGAAAATAGTGGGCGATTGCGTAGATCCCGAGATCGGGCGGGATCGTCTTGCCTCCGAGCGTCATGTACTGCCCGACGAGCGCGCCCTCTTCCTGCTCCTCCTGATAGAACTCGTCCGAGGCCAGCATCCGCAGGCAATCGAGCTCCGAGAGAATGCCGATCAGCCGCCCTTCTTGATCGACGACGGGCCCGCCAGACACCCCGTGCTTCAACAGCATCCGGATCGCGTCGAGGATCGTTTGCTCCGGCCTGAAAGTGATCAGGCTGGTGGACATCAGATCCCGAGCCGTCAGGATTCGATTGGCTTCTCTCATGACAATCTCCGATCGAGAATGGATCGGGGACGGTTTGGGCCTCCGAGCAAAGGCCCGGACACGAAGAGAGCGGCGAGGTTTTCTTGAATTGGAATCGCGCGGTCTCTACGGCCCCCCGCCCCTTTTCTTTTTCTC
>JAQBEG010000069.1:0-3813 GCA_032123985.1 Deltaproteobacteria bacterium | reverse complement strand
GAGCCTGCGCGAGATCGCCGCGGGACTCGTGAAGCCCAGCGAGGTAGACCCGTCAGCCAGTTATGCGGAGAGTGAGGCGGCCTCGACGGCGGCCGAGACAGCCCCGGCGCTAGAAGCGTCAGAGACCGAACAAGTCGAGCCTACGGTCGAAGCGGACGAACCGACTCCGACCGTCGAGAGCTGACACAGCATCGGAGTCATCCCGGTCATCCAGGCCTAGACTAGACGCCGCTGGAATCCCACGATTCAGGCGAGGACGGCCGGTATGCTGAATTCGACGCGGGTGCCCGTACCGGGTTCACTGTCGAGTAGCGACTCCCCACCCAGCAACACGAGCAAGTCGTGAACCAGGGTGAGACCGAGGCCCGCCCCTCGATATCGAATGCTCGCGCGATCATCGACCTGATAGAACTCATTCCAGATGTATTTCTGATCGTCCGGACAGATCCCGATGCCGGTGTCGACGATCCAGCAATGCAGTCGGTCGTCGGCGTAGCGGGCCCCAATCGTGATGGTGCCTTGCTCGATGAATTTGGCGGCATTGTCGAGGAGCAGGAAGAGGATCTGATTGACCTTCGCGAGGTCGGCTCGAATTTTTGGTAGCGGCTCTGGGATTTCCTTGAGGATCTCCACAGGCTTGTCTCGCAGCGTGTCCTGCACGCTGAAAATTGTCTCTTCGATGACGTCGGCCATCGAGACCTCTTGAATCTCGATCGGAAACTCGTTCTGTTTGACGCGCCACAGATCGAGGATGTTCTGAAGCGTTCGCTGGAAAGCAGTTCCCTCGTCGAGCGCGTTGCGAAGCGTCTGTTGGGAAGACGACGACAGATTCTCATTTTCGCTCGAGAGCACTGTGATCGTCGCTTCGATGATGCTGTTGAGCGGCGTGCGTAGCTCGCGAGACATCTTTTCAATGAAGTCGTTCTTGAGCTTTTCGATTTTGCCCAATTTCTCATTGTTGCGAAGAAGTTCGAGGTCTTGCGCGAAGAGTTCTTCCGAGAGCTTCAGCAGTTCGTCGCTCTTTTCATCTGCGATTTCGAGATGTTTCTCCGACTCTGATGTCAGATTTAGGAAGTGAGTCTCGAGATCGATATGATCGATCGTCAGTGCGGTCGACCACGCCAGGCTGCCAATCGTCTCACGCGCCTCGTCTGTGAGGTGGTGGGTGGGCGCCACGACCAGAGTACCAACCACGCGGTCCCTCGCCATCAGCGGGATCGCGAGCGCGGTGGAATCAGTGCCACGGTCCGCAATCGGCCCAGCGACATCGCTCCGTTGTGTTTTCCCTGAGTTGATCGCATCGCGAACGAGTCCTTCGAGATGGCCGGCCAGCTGTCTCGCGTCGTCCGCGGAACGGAAGCCGGCGGCCGCCCGGAGTCGCCCCGTCGGAGGGTCGGAATCGGTGAGGGAGTAGAGGAGGACGGCACCGCCCTCGCATAGGCCTGAGGCTTGCCTGGCCGTGATGCGCAGCGCGCGGTTCAACTGATCTTCGTTCGAGAGGTTTGGGGTCGTTTTCATGGGGGCCAACTCGCTAGAACCGCTCGTCGGTTTCAATATCGAAGGGCGCCGCGGGCTTCTCGTCTACTTCGCCATCGTCGTGAATCAAGCCTTCCATTTCGAGCTTGGTCTGGAAATCGGTGGGGTTCGATGCGGCATTCAACGCGGATTCCACCGTGATCTTGTTGGCCTTCAATAGGTCGAGAAGATGCTGATCAAAAGTCTGCATGTGTTCACCGCGGCCACGAGCAATGTATTCTGTGATCTCATGCGTGCGCGCAGGATCTTTGATGCACTCCTGGATCGAGCGCGTCGATCGCATGACCTCAACGGCCGGAACACGCCCGTTCTGTTTTTTGTTCGCCAGTAGGCGAAGTGAAACGACGGCCTTCAGGTTTTCCGCAAGGCGTGCGCGAACCTGAAGATGCTCTTCGGCTGGGAAGAAGGAAACGAGGCGGTTGATCGTCGACGCCACGTCTGCAGTGTGGATCGTGGAGAAGACGAGATGACCGGTCTCGGCTGCCTTCAGAGACGTATCGACGGTTTCCAGATCACGCATCTCTCCGACCATGATGACGTCCGGGTCCTGCCTGAGCGCCGCGCGAAGTGCGTTGGGGAAAGAAGACGTGTCCGTCCCGATTTCGCGCTGCGTGATGATGCTTTTATCGTGCGTGAAGACGAATTCGATCGGGTCCTCCACGGTGACGATCTTGCTCTTTCGCTGACGATTGACCTCGTTCAGCATCGTGGCGAGCGTCGTGGATTTACCCATGCCGGTCGGCCCCGTGACAAGCACATAGCCACGGCGAATCTGTGCGATGTCGCCGAGGACGGAGGGTAGGTTCAGGTCGCCGAATGTTTTGATCTGGAGCGGGATGACGCGGAGGACGATATTGTAGAAGCGTCGTTGTCGAGAGATGTTGACGCGAAAACGGCCTTCTCCGGGTAGCTCGAAAGCGAGGTCTCTTTCATTGAAGTCGAGTTCTTGTCCAAGCGGATCGTTCTCGATCAGGATTCGAACGATCTCTTCCGTGTCTTCGGGCGTCAGGACTTTGTACCGCAGCTCGACGAGCTCGCCGTGGAAACGATAGAGCGGCAAATATCCGACCTGAAAATGGATATCGCTTGCACCCTTCTCGAGACCGAGTCGGAGAAGCCGATACAGCTTTTCCCTTTCCATCGTCGCTCCCCTCATAAAATCGAGTCTGCACACCGTGCCTCGCGAACGGGACGGTCGATGGATTTATCGGCGATTGGCGGTGGCCCTTGACCCCAGATTCAGATCGGCCTGCCGCGCGTTCTGCGGGTCGCCGCTGTCCGCTATCGTTCGCGCCGAGGATCGAGCCCAGAGGTCTGGGTGAGACGCATTTGAACAGGGGTGAGGGAAAATGAAACGCACTCGCGTATTGCGAGCACTCCGCCTCTCTGGCATCGGGCTGTTCGCGTGTCTGTCGATGACTTCCGCCATGGCGCAAGAGGCGCAAGAGGCGCAAGAGCCTGTCGAGGCGGACAAGGGCCCGACGGCCGATGGCGAACTCCCCGTGGGGAGTTCGCGGCGACCGATTCGGCCTGCGGGGCAGGGGCCGAGCCTCGATGCGCTGCTGCAGCTGCCCACGGGTTTCGTCACGACAGAACCCGATGCAGTGGCGGGTGCTGGCGAAACAGAATGGCGCCGCCGCTTCAGCAGGGCCGATGGCGACCTGGCGGAGGCGCGGTCGGCCCTCGAAGAAACCAAACGAGAGCTTGCCGGCGTTGCAGAGAGCGGAGGTGCGAGCCAATGGTCTATTGCTCCTCCCGGTGCTGAGTCCGGCCCGACGACCTCGCCTTTGTCTTTCAAGCTGCGCCAGAAACTCCGTGAAGAGCGGGACCAGATTGAAATTCGAGAGAAGGCATTAAGGGAGCTTCGGATCGAGGCGGATTTGGCCGGTGTGCCGCAGAGTTGGCGAGTGGTGGATTCGGATTCGATAGGAGCCGTCAGGAACTAGATCGAATGTTGCATGGCGGGGGTTATCGCAATCGCTACTATCTGCGCGGCTTCCGCCCCTGTGGGGATTCGGATCGATGCGAGCGAAGGCTCCAACGACGCGAGACGACGCGAAGCGCGGCCCAGCTTAGAAACGCAATGAGGAGAGGGCGGTCATGAGCGACGACGGAAAACGCGAGCAAGATGAAGAATTCAACGAGGACGGCCCCGGTATCAACGGCGGTCTCGCTTCATGGCTCTACGTCGTAGGCGGCATTCCGATGATGATCCTCTTCTTTGTGGTGTTGTTCACAATGGTTGGATCCTGCGACGCGCAGAATACGATGATCTAC
>JAQBEG010000068.1:0-5211 GCA_032123985.1 Deltaproteobacteria bacterium | reverse complement strand
CCACGAATCTGTAACCACTGTACGCATCCCGCCTGTCTCGACGCCTGTCCACGCGAAGCGATCGAGAAACGCGAGCAGGACGGCATCGTTCTGGTCGATCAGGACCGCTGCCACGGCTATCGCTTTTGTGTCGAGGCATGTCCCTACAAGAAGGTCTTCTTCGACACCGAACGACAGGTCGCCAACAAGTGCATCTTTTGCATGCCCCGAGTCGAGGAAGGGGTGGCGCCGGCCTGCGCGAGACAATGCCCCGGCCGGCTGCGCTTCGTCGGTTATCTCGACGACGAAGCGGCGCCGATCCACAAGCTCGTCAACGTCTGGAAGGTCGCACTGCCGTTGCATCCCGAGTACGGGCTCGAGCCTAACGTCTTCTACGTACCCCCCATGAGCCCGCGAGCAATGGACGCGAATGGACGGCCAACGGGAGAACCGCGCATTCCCACCGCGACGCTCGAGGGACTCTTTGGGCCCCGGGTGCGAGAGGCGCTGGCTACCGTCGAGGCCGAGCGAGCCAAACGCAAGCGTGGTGAAGCGAGCGAACTCATGGACATCCTGATCGCCTATGACTGGAACGAAAACTTCCATCTGGGCCTCGGTGGTGCAGCCGGGCCGAACGAGGAGAGAGCATGATGGCGAGCAAGCCGAAGAAAATCGAACTCCTCGCGGCGCCGATCGGAATGCAGCCGGGCGGTTATCTCGCCAAAGCCTATGCGGGTCGGGACAGCGCGCCCATGACGCCCCATCTCATATTGGAAGTCGCCCGGCCGCCGGGGAGCTGGCGAATCCGTTTGCGCTGGCCGTGTCCCGAACCCGTGCGCGATGTGAGTAGCGATCCCGCTCTCTTCCCGGACGCAGCCGCGCTCTTTGCGCCGCAGCAGGAGGAGTCGCCGTGGGTCACGATGGGCGCACCGGGTATGGGCGTCGACGGCGTGCTATGGCGTGCAGACAACAAACATCTTCGCGCAATCAGCGCCGAGGGGCTTGGCAGCATGAAACGTGACGATGCACCGCCGGGGTGGCGCTTTTCCGCTCAACACGAAAAGGACGAATGGCAGCTCGAACTAACGCTTCCGGGCTGGGCCACACTCGATGCTTCTGGGCGGGTCGCCGCCGCCATCTGGCGCGGCGCCGCGCAGGACCGCGGCGGGTTGAAGTCTGTCACGCCCGGCTGGGTGGAGATCGGTTGAGCATGGATGCGCTCGCCATCGAACCGCAACCCTTGCATGAAACCGCGCTCCCCTTCGTCGCATGGTCTCGAGTATGGAGCCCGCTCGCGCCAGAAGCGTGGCGCGATGAGGCCTGGCAGGCTCTCTCGCTACCCGGGCGCTTCGCCGATTGCGAGAGCGCTTTTCTCAGCGCCTTCGTGGTCGGACTCCCCACGCCGGACGTGCCGCTGCTACTTCATGCAGCCCTGGGTCGCGATGGTGGCACGGTCCGCGAGGATTGGATGCGCGTCATCCAACATCTCGAGCTTCGCTGGAACGAACAAGCGCTGCCACCGGACCATCTCGGTGCGGCATGCGACGTTCTTGCCTACGCAATCACTCGTTGCGAGAACGTCCTGATCCGCGAGCTTTGCAAGCGCTACCTCGAGCCCTGGTGCGCAGTGGCGAGTCAGCAGCTCGCGGGTAGGGACGACGTGATCGCGCGTCTTCCCGAGGCGTTTGCTGCCGATCTACGGACGGCGAGAACAGCTTGAATTTTCGACCGCTCACAGCCGGAAGACCCTAGACGCGAGGCTCGGCAACCACCATGAAGGGGCCCTTTACGCTGTTCCTACCCATGAAATACGACTCCCCCTGCTTCATGTCCTCGCTGTCGACAAAGCCCTGCAGGACCTTCTCGAAGTCGGTCGCTTCGGTTCTCTCCTCCGGGACGCGGGGGTAGCCAAAGTACGTGCCGCTCAGCTTGTATTTGGCCCATAGTGGAAAGAGGAAGAGCCACAATCCGAAGGTCGACGTATTCGGCATGACGCCGGCCAGCTGCGCGACAGCCAGATCCTTCCGGATGTCGAACACATGCATCGTCCAGCGCCCATTGAGGACCTCGACGTCGGGCAGGCTAGCGCGAAGCAATCCTACCGATCACCAGCGGGGACGAAAAGGCCAGTCTCGCCGGCCGTGAGCCAAAGCAATCCATCCGCATCGAGATGAATGTGCCACTCTGCATCCCCGAGACCATTCGACATTCAGTCCGAAGCCCGATTTCGAGGACAGCATGATCAGTCAAGACATTTCAGAAGAGCTGGAAGAGCGCTTTCAAGTGCTCGAAGGCAAGGTTCTCTATCAAGACCGAACAATCGACGAGCTCAATGCTGTCGTCACCAAACAGCAGGATCAGATCGATCGCCTAACCACCGAACTAGAAAGCATTCGCGAACTATTCGACGGTCACGAGGAGTTTGTCGACGGCGGCGAAGAACCTCCGCCTCCTCACTACTGAGGACTCCCCAGAAACGACGGCTTGAAATCTTCATCCCTGTCTACGAACATCAAAACGAACACCTCAAGGTCAAGGAGATCCCGTGGGAGAGCTACTCGTCGAGAAGTCTGATTTTATCGCCACGATCACGCTGAACCGCCCCGAACGGTTGAACGCGATCTCGATCCCCATGTTGAGCGCGCTTTCCGAAGCGCTCGTCGATGCGGACAAAGACCCCGAGGTCCGCGTCGTGATCCTCACCGGCGCCGGCCGCGGCTTCTGTGCGGGACTCGACCTGCAGGACCAGGCGTCGGGGCAGGGTATCGGATCGGGTAGCGGCGTCGGGGCCACGGTAGGCCGCTTCGATCTGCGTGATGCACCGCCGACCGTACTTCACTCGCTCGACAAGCCGACCATCTGTGCGCTCAACGGCGGCGCCGCCGGCTACGGAATGGATCTGGCACTCGGATGCGACATTCGGATCGCCTCCGATGCATCGAAACTCTCGGCGGCTTTCACCAAGCGCGGCGTGCTTCCCGAGAGCGGCGGAACCTGGCTATTGCCTCGAATAGTCGGTTGGTCGAAGGCCTGCGAGATCATGTTCACGGGCCGAACGCTCTCGCCAGAACAGTGCCTGAAGCTGGATCTCGTCAGCGAAATCATTCCGGCGGCGGAACTGATGACACACGTACGTGCGCTCGCCGCTGAAATCGCAGCCAATGCCCCCCTCGCCGTGCAGGGGACGAAACGCATGATGCGAATGGGGCAGGACGAAACATTCGAGGCCAACGTTCACCACGTCTATCTCCAGCTTCTTCCACTGTTTCGGTCGAAGGACTTCAAGGAAGGCGTGCAGTCGTTCCTCGAGAAGCGCGAACCGAAGTTCGAGGGGCGCTGATCTGGACTCCAAATCGAGCTGCTCTGATTCAGCCTAACGTTTCGACCATCGGAAATTTCGACGAATGCTATTCCGGCGGGAGGCGGGTAAAGTCGGCCGTGCGTTTCTCGCGGAAGGCGGCGAGCGCCTCGCGGTTCGCGGGGCCTCTCACGAGACTCGCGAAAGTCAGGCTTTCGCGATCGCGCGCCGCGCGCACTGCGTCGAGGCGTCCATCCAGCAGCAGCTTCTTGGTTGCCACCAATGAGGCAATCGGCATCTGCGCGATCTCGCTAGCCACCTCGAGCGCGCTTTCGAGCAGCTTTTCCCGCGGAACGGATCGCCACGCAATGCCCACATCCACGGCGCGGGCGGCGTCGAGCCAGGATGCCGTGTAGAGCAGGTGTGCGCTCTCCTGCCAGCCAATCGTCTCAGGCAATAGATGGGTACTGCCCGCTTCGGCCGTAACACCAAGACTCACGAAGGGCGCGCGCAGTCGCGCGTCGTCGGCGATCAGCACGAGGTCACAATGCGGCAATAGCGTAAGTCCGATCCCGACGGCGATGCCGTTCACCGCCGCGATCAGAGGTTTCGGAAACGCCTCGACAGACTCGATGAAGGGAGGGAATCCATGCGACAGACCGTCTTCATGCCGTCGCGGCGACTCGAGTTCCGCCAAATCCTGTCCGGCGCTGAAAGCACGACCCTCTCCAGTCATCACGACTACGGCGACATCGGGACTCGCCTCGGCTTCATCGAGCGCGCACCGAATGGCGTCGTAGAGATCGTCGTTGAAGGCGTTCAACGCGGCTGGGCGATTGAGCTTGAGGAGCTGGACGCGCCCGATCTTCTCGGCGATCAACACTGAATCGCTCGACGCCGGGCTCACGAGTGAGGCTCCACGCGTTCGGGATGACCGGACCACTGCCATGCCTGCGTTGGTCTGGAAATTCCGAGCATCATGCCTCCGAGCCCGGAGGCATGCAGGAAGACGGTATCCGCACCGCCCTGCCTGCCCTCCTTCGGTGGCACCACTGTGAAGCCCGCATTCAACTCGCGCGCTCGCTCTTCGATGGCGGCGAGTGCATGTGACTCGGCGAAGGCCATGTAGAAAGACTCACCGAAACGCGAGAAAAAGCGACCCATCGTCTTGTCGGCGTCACTCGGCGTAATCACTTCGAAGCGCCCCAATCGGTCGCGATCGAATAACGTCAAAGAACCGGCATAGCCGTACTGGTCGGACGCGATCGGAACGAACTCCTTTGGATCGAGTGCGAAGATCCGTGCACAACTCGCCGCCGCCGCCCCGGCGTCCGCCACGAGCAACGTCGTCTCGTAGAAAAAATCGAGCTCGCCGACCGTGGCGCGGTCCTCGTCCGTGCTGAGCACGACCCGAAAACCCACTTCGCTCACGCTGCCCGGGTCGACGAAGGCCTGCCCACCCTCCAGCTCAACGGGGAGATGCTGGCTTCGCAGGTGGGCAACGAGCGCATCGAGATCATCGGTCGTCGCACCGGCCGCATACAAATGCGCCCCCCGCTTACTGACTGCATCGCGGAGCGGCCCCGAGCCGTCCGGCTCGAGCAGCTCGACGAAGCCGTCACCAACGCGAAGGCGCGTCCTCGAAGCGCCGAGACACGCGACACGACCCTCGCCAGCTGGCTCGGCTCCGAGCAGCTGTGTCCAATTTTTTTCCGCCACGCGCCGATCGGGCACGGCCACCTGCAGGCGATCAATGCGCTTCAACACGGCTGTGTCCTCCGAATGGATGATGGATGGATGGATGGTATCAGGACAAAATTCGTTGACGAAGAAGCCTCTCAGGCCGCCGCATCATTGCCGATGAGCAATTCGACCATTTCTTCTCGGCTCGGTCCAATGACCGGCTTCACCCGGGTCTCTCTCTCGTTGAAGGC
>JAQBEG010000067.1:0-8147 GCA_032123985.1 Deltaproteobacteria bacterium | reverse complement strand
CATCAGCAGTCGATGAACCAGCTCCCGCATCGTCTCGACGTCGTCGTTGACCCCCTTCAGGAGCACCGTCTGGCTTCCGAGCGGAATGCCCGCGTCGGCCAGGCGACCACAGGCCTCGGCGACCTCCGGCGTCACTTCGTCTGGGTGCTGGAAGTGGATGCTCATCCAGAGCGGATGGTATTTCCGAAGGATCGAGGTCAACTGGGGCGTGACCCGCATCGGCAAGACCGCCGGCACCTTCGTACCGATCCGCAGGAATTGCACGTGCGAAATCGCCCGCAGGCTCGAGAGCAGCCAATCGAGGCGACTGTCACCGAGGGTCAGCGGGTCACCCCCCGAGATCAGCACGTCGCGAATCTCCGGGTGGGCGGCCACGTAGTCGATCGCCGTCTGGTGTTGAGCCTGGTTGAAGTGGAATTCCCCGGTGTGACCGACGACGCGCGCCCGAGTGCAATAGCGGCAATAGGTCGCGCAAAAATTGGTCACCAGGAAGAGCACCCGATCCGGATAGCGGTGAACGAGCCCGGGCACCGGGCTGTCTCCGTCCTCACCGAGCGGATCCTCGGCCTCGCCGTAACCCCGCACGAGCTCACCACCGACTGGGATCATCGTGCGCCGAATCGGCTCGAAGGGATCCTTGGCGTCCATCAAAGAGGCGTAATACGGCGTTATGCCGACGGGCAGTCGCCCGCCGATCCGCTCGATCGTCCCGCGTTCGCTCGACGAGAGATCGAGAATCTTCTCGAGACCCTCCAGGTCGCGATAGCGGGCCCGTAGCTGCCAGGCCCAGTCATTCCATTTCTCGTTCGGAACGTCGGGGAAGTGGCGGGCGCGGAACGCAGCCGAGCGCTCGCTGATCGGGAAACCCGGAGAGCCTGGAACCGGCTCTGGGGCCTGACCATCCGGCGAGTCTGGAACTTCGTCCACGGCAGGACCGCTCGCCCCGGAAGGACTCTCGGACACGGCGTGGCCGATCTTGGATTTGGTGGAAGTGGTTTTTGAAATCTTGACGAAGCCGGTAGATGCCGAGGGGGGTTCCCCGTCGGCGTTTGCGTGGTTCACGCCGTGTCTTGCTCCGGTGGCAGATCCCGGCTCGGCCGGACTGCCCGTCGTTGGGGCTGTTTCAAATCTGCCTCGAACCGGACAACCCGTCCGACCGATCGGCCAACTCATTCGGACACATCGTCCATTCCGACTGCGCCATCAAGTATATCCAGTGCTACTTCTTGTCAATGGCTAACTTGGATCGCGTCACGCGAGTCCAGCGTCGGGCTTCGGTGAGTCGGCGACATCGACCGCGGAGCTTCGAGAATCCCCGGGTCGCAGTTCGTCGTTTAGCCTCGGGGCGAGGGCTCAGGCCGCGGCGTCCGCCAGGGCCTCGACATCGATCTTGTAGAGCTCGGCCACGTTCTGCCCGAGGATGTGACGGCGTTGCTCGGCCGTAAGTTGGCCGCTGTGCTCCTTCAATACATCTTGCGACCAGGGCCAGGTCGAATCGCTATGCGGGAAATCGTTGGCCCACATCAGGCGCTTCCAGTTCATCATGTCCGCGACCTTGAATGCGACCCAATCATCCTGGAAGGTCGTGTAGATGTTCTCTGCGAAATACTCCGACGGAAGCCTTGATAGTTCCTGTCCGGCTGGCAACCAGTTGCGGTGCCGTTTGAAGGCATGATCCATTCGATACATATAGTGCGGTACCCAACCCGCATCGGCTTCCGCACAGACCACCTTCAAATTGGGGTGTCGCTCGAATACTCCACCGAGGACGAGCATGCCCATGATGTCCTGGCAGCCGCGTACGATCGACAGGAATCCGTTCAACTTCGCGCCACGGGTTCGCTCAGTAGGCGTCGTGAGGATGTGAAAGCTGAGCGGCAATCCGAGGTCGATCGCGGCTTCCCAGAAGCCGTCATAGAGCGTCGAATCATAGTCTTCGACTCCGGGCGTTCCCGGCATCATGACCCCACCGAGACCGAGTGCCTTGATGGCGCGTAAGTCTTCGATGCCTTCCTCCGGAGTTCGCATCGCCGTCTGGCCACAACCGATCAGGCGATTCGGATCGGCGGAGCAATATTCGGCAATCCAGAGATTGTAGGCATCGAAGCAGGCCTTCTTGTAATCGAAGTCCGCGTGATTGCAGAGCACCATCCCGACCGTCGGATAGATCACCTCGGCATCGACCCCGTCTCGGATTTGATCGGCACGTCGCGCCGTCGGGTCCCAGCCACTGCGGTGAAGATCCTTGAATCGCGCACCCATGATGCGGATCTCTTCGGCGGGCTTGCCAGCAGCAGCGACCAATCCCATCGGAACCGGCTTGCTCATGCCGTCGATCACGAACATATCGCCGGCTTCTTCACCGAGATCTTTCAGGACAGGGGCGCGGTCCTTCCATTTGTTCGCGATATGCGCCGTATAGGTATCGGGCGCTTCGGTGATATGGGAATCTGCAGAAATGATTACGTCACGCATCAGCCATGACCTCCGCATAATATGAGCCCAGTCGGCGAACCGCTCGGACTGAAGTGATCCTTGCCATCATCGCACAATTCGTCGTCATCAGGCTTGGGAAGCTTCCATCTCGAGTCAGTTGGTGGGTGAGGCCTCGCTCAGCCTCGGATCCCCCGAAAGCAATCGAATCAGGGCTTCCTGGATTTCGTGTGTCAGCGTCCATGCAGCGACCAGAACCGTGCCCGAGCGAGGATCGAGCGGGTATTTGGACCATTTCCCTGGCGAGGTTTTGCGTGTCTCGACTCCGAAATAGGCTTCCCAGAGACGTTGGCCAGTCCGGCGATCGTAGACCGCGTAATGCGCGCGCACGTCCGCGGGCCCGCCATAGGAATAACCGCCAAATGGAATGACGCCGAAGAGCGCATACACGCCACTTTCCTGCCGATATTTTGTGTAGGACATGCTCGCAAGCAGGTAGTCGGCCTCGAGGTCTCCGAACCACGCGGGATCGACACGGCTGGGCATCAGGTTCGGAGTGGCGCCGCCGCCGGATCGAAAATAGACCTTCTGTTCGAGCTCGATGCCGTTGGGCAGCGGATCCTTTCCATCATAAAGGACGCGGGCCTGTCCTTCCGCGGGGAAGTAGCTGCGCTGCTCGGCGCTTCGCGACCATCCTTCGAGGGCTTCTGTCGCGCCGGATACCTGGGAGACGAAAGCACGTACGCGATCCGATGCGATGAAGCGTGCGGTGCCCAGAGCGTCACTGAAGACAATCGCATTGGCCCGATCGAAGATGACGGCGTTCACCGGATCGCCGCCAAACGTAACGCTGGGAAGAACGGCAATGGTCCTTCCGGACAATGAGGGCGTCGCTCCATTGGGTCGTGAATAGAGCTGAAGCGTCGAAGACGAGCAACCGCAGAGGCCGAGAACGACGAACGCAAGAATCAGAAAAAGGAACGCGGCAGAACGACGAGATTCGCGGAGGGTCAACAGCGTGGTCATTGTGTCATCGCCTCCCAATGTCCATGCGTTTGACGGCGCGACTTGCCGCCGAATTCTGGAAAGCGGGCGTTTCGTTCGAATCGATATCTGATCCGACCTCGAAGGAGGCCGCCAGAATTTCGCCCCTGTTGAGATCGACCACGCGCGCGCTGACGGTCGCGTGGGGCTGATCCGGGTTCGACGCATATTGGACTGGAATGCCGAACGAAATCCAGATGAAGGGAATCGGCACGACGATCTGAATAATCCAACTCTTCAACTCGTCTGTTGGAGCCGTGCTGGCTTCGCCGACGAGCACATAGCGATGGCCGATCCGCGCGCCAAGAGACTGGAGGGCCTGTGTGGAATTTCGCATCTCCGACGGCGACGAGAGGAGCGTGACAAGGTCGCGCTCACTCAACGTTGATGATCGGTCTTCCGCTCCGGAGAGCTTCGCGAAGCGCGCGGCAGTCTCTGGAAGTTTCGTGCCGGAGTCGCCCGGTCTTCTCGCGAGAACACCCGCGACGGCGAGATCCGCTGCCACGATGGGCTGCTGATCAGCCTGGAGCGGAACGCCCGTGCGAAATTTCGTGATGCAGCCGGTCGTGCACAGGAGCACTGAGAGAATCAGGATCGCAGGGATGGATATGCCGCCGTCGAGGCCTGGACAGCGTTTGCAGCGGAACTCAGCCATTGCGTCAGTTTTTCCTTCTAGATCGGGATTGTTTCGATGCGTCCAGGTTATGGATTCTCTCGAGTTCGCGATCACAACGCAATGCATGAAGGCTTTCGCCGGCTGGCGGATTCGCCTTCAGGCCGGGTCGTTGCTATTCGATGCGTGCCTCCGGCCAGACACGCAAGAAATTCTCGCTGAAGAACTGGGTCTGCACCGCTTCGGTCGCGTGTTCCAGCGACTTCTTGAATTTCCCGATCGGATTGCGGCCGCCTTCGACGTGCGGATAGTCGCTCGAGAAGAGGTAGAGATTCTCGTTCGACTGTTCGATCAGGTTGGCGACGTTTTCAACCGGAAATGGCGTAAACCCCATCTGGTCGGTGAGTTGCTGTGAAGGAGGGCGCTCGAAGCGCACCGATTCGTCCACGCGGCCATAGATCTGCGAGACCCAATCGAGCCGGCGCAACATCTCCGGAACCCAGCCGGCGCCCAGTTCGACCGCGGCTCCGCGCAATCGCGGATTGCGTTCGAATACCCCATCCAACAAGAGCATGCTGATGAACGTTTCAGGCGGTTGATGCATCACTGCGGCGTCTTTCGTCCGCACGTTCTCACCGCCGCCCATCCAATCCTTGACCGCGCCTCGGCCATTATTGCTCCAGGCTTTCAGTGCTTGCAAAGGTGAGCCGCCCACATGCAGAACGAAAGGCGTTCCGGATTCGGCCAGGCGTGCCCAAAAACCGTCGAGATCGACATGGCCGGGTGAATGTCCGATCGGCGGACGGTGGGGCACCCAGATTGCCTGCATGCCGAGCTCGAGCGCAAACTCCAGCTCCTTGATCGCATATTCCGGATCGTCGAGCGGCACTACGCCGACGCCCATTAGGCGATCGTCGCCGGAACAGAAGTCAGCCATGTGTCGGTTGTGGGCACGGCTGGCGCCGTATCGCAGTTTCGATGGTTTGCTGGAGCTGGGGTGAAAGGGGAGGGCCACGCTATGCGTTGCGAAGACCAGCTGTTTCTTGAATCCGAGCAGATCCAATGCCGTCGTTCGGTCGGGTCCGTTGAACGCACCTAGCGCCTGGATCTCCTTCGAGCTTTCGATCAGCCGGTCGCCAAGATCGATCTGGGTCTGCCGATGCTCGTCGCTATGTCGCCCGCCCTGTTTCATGATGATCGCGACTTCTTCGTCGGTCACCAGCGACGCGCTGTAACTCACCTCGGGCATGTCGTCGCGGATGTCGGGATCGGCGTAGACCTTCAGGAAATTAGGCAGCTCCATGATGTGGCTGTCGGCGTCGTAGAAGGGCTGATCGTCTGGGGCATAGACCATGGGCGTCTCCAATATCGAGTTCATCGCAGAGCTGGCGAGATTTCGTTGTCACCGAGTATCGGCCATGTTCGGTACACACGCAGCGGCTGCGAGATCCCGGTCCCGAGACGGGACAAGCGCAAGTTTTCCGCGTCCTGCTCGTCAGAACAGGAGATCGCGTTGATACGTGAAGGCTGCGAGTGCGCATCGCGCCCGAGCGGTTCGAATCAGATTTCGCGCTTTTGCGCACGCCGTCTCACCCGATGTTAGAGATCGGTCGATCCGTCGACTCCAATATGACCCGTAATAGCAGCGTTCGATCAGCTGCCGGATTCGCTGTCCGCCGGTGCCTGCTCAGCGGGTGCTGGTGCCTCGATCGTCCGGATCGCCGCGTCGTACTGATCGGCGGTGAGTTCCATGACTTCGGAATTCTGGATCGTGACCTGGGCGTTCGTTCGAGCGTCCTTCAGCGACACCGCGCCGCCTCGTTCTTCTTCGATTCTCGTCGAGTACTACTTGCTACCCGTGCTGGGATCCCTGACCTGGTAATACGTCGTACACCCCATCATCATGAAACAGAGTGAAAGGACGATTGCGAGTTTCACGGTAACTGACCTCTTGGACGTTCAGGATTTGATGTCGGCCAGACGGCTCGATCGGCGGCAGAATAGAGTGAGGTCGCGATTTTAGTCAACGTGACCAGATGTCGCAGATGCGGCCACGATTCAGCTCGTTGCTAGGAACAGGGCGCGTCATGAGTCAGCATCCGCCTGCTCGCTGGGCATCGCACGATCGGGTGCGTGCGTGCCTAGCGATTGGAGAAGAAGTTTTCCAGAATCACAGGGCCTACATTTCTGACGAGTTGGTCCCGTGGCAGTTCATCTCGGGATCCGACCTTGCCCGATGGAAGGGTGAGCAATGTCATCGCGACTCAGGTCCGCCCCTTATCGAGACTTGCGTCGAGCTTGGCGAGATAGGCACCGAGGTCTGGCGCGAACTCCCGCAGCCCCGCACAACGTCGCATGTGTGCGGCTGTACGGGGAAAGGATCGTTCGAAGGCTTTGCCAGCCAACGGCTCGAGGTCCTTCGCACGAAGCATTGCCTCGCCGCGGCGAGTCTGCGAAAACTGAATGGACTCGGCGGTGAAGCAGATGTCGGCGAGCGTGATGCCATCGCCGACCAGGAAATCTGCTCCGGCGAGGGCACTCTCGATCCCGCCCATATAGACGCTGAAGGCCTTGCTCGTATCGGCGTGGATTTCCGGGCTGACCTGGTCGCGTAGGACCGCCAACTGGAAGATCTGCGATTCGCGGGAGAAGACCAATGCGACGTCGAGAAAGCTGTCGATCCGAGAGGCTTCGTAGGGATTGCGCCCGTAGATCGGATACGAGTTCTTCGCGAGGCGCGCGACCGCGCGCATGATCGAGTTCGAGTCGAAGATGCCGACCTTGCCGTCTGGGCTGAAGGCCGCTGGGACCGTGCCGAAGGGATGAGCGAGCAGAAAGGCGTCGCTCTTGTGGAGCCCACCCTGAAAACCCTCGCGCGCCTGTCGCAGAGTGGAGCCCGCGTTGGCGCGGTCGGCCTCGCTAAGCGGGCGAGCGTCGAAATCCCACATCCAGTTGGGCAATTCGGCCGGGGAGCCGCCGCGCAATTCAATCTCGACGTCGCAATAACGCGCGGCCACCGTGGCCTTGTAGATCCGCGGATTCGGGGAATAGGAGAAGATTCGCAGGTCGGCCATCTCGTTCACCTTTGCAGCAGTTCGATGTCGTGTCCGCCCATGAAAGATCTCCCGCGTCGTCACGAGTCTGAACGACCCGTTCGCCCATTGTACGCGAGACCAACCGCGCCGCGCGCATCCCGCCATATGGCTGCGAGGTCGGTCGGGGCCCTGATCCGAGGGTCTCGGTCTTCGATGCTCGGTTACAGGCTCCCTCCGCTATACATCCCCCCACTGAAACCGGGTAAAGAGGAGGATGCGCTGATGCGGTGCGCGATCATGATTCTGGTGACTTTGTTGATGCAGGTTCCCATGTTGGCATGGGCCGGCGATTCGCTCGAGCAAGTGATCCAGGGGCGAGAAGACCAATGGTCCGCCGCCTACAATGCACACGATGCAGCGGCGCTCGGGGCGTTCTACGAAGAAGACGCCGTGCTCGTTCCGCCTGGGATGGAGCCGGTCAAAGGCCGGGAAGACATCGCCAAGACGCTGGCCGGCCTGTTTCCGACGCTGCGGGATCTCGCGCTCGTCGTGGACGAGGTTCGGCCGCTAGGGAACGACCACGCCGTCGAGATCGGCCACAGCACCTATCAAGCGGTCGCAGCGGACGGTTCGCTGTCCCCGGGAATCGACAACTACGTCGTCGTCTGGCACAAAGGCAAGAACGGCGTCTGGTTGTACGTGACCGACATCTTCAATGGGCGTTGAGTGAGAATGGGTGCTGAGAAAGACGATCCGCGGGAGCGCTATGTCAGGCCGCTATGTCAGGCCGCTATGTCAGACGGCCAAGTCAGACGTCGCGCGCGAGTGCTTCTCCAGTCAACTCGATGACGAAGGATTCAAAGGCCGGTGGAAACATGTTTTCGTTGGACGTCCACCAGTCCGGAAACCAAGCCTGGGCGATCCAGCCCTCGATCGATTGGCGTTTTCTGCATTGGACTTTTTGATGATCTCGTCGACGGCTCTCGCATCGGCCAGCCAGCAGTGGCCGGCCCTTGACGCGT
>JAQBEG010000066.1:0-6830 GCA_032123985.1 Deltaproteobacteria bacterium | reverse complement strand
TACTCGGCGATCGAGCTGGCCGAGCGCTGCTCGCTGGAAGAGGTGTGGCATTTGATGATCGAGGGCCGGCTGCCAGACGCAGAAGAAGCCCAGAGATTTTCAGAAGAAACGATTCCGCTGCGAACGTTGCCAGACGCGGTGCGCAGACTCCTTCCCCAAATCGCCTGCGCGGGTGAAGCATTTCTACCGCTAGATGGCCTTCGAAGCGCACTCTCGATTGCGTGTGCGCAGCGAGGCATGAAACCTCATATGGACATCTCGGCGGAGGCGCTCCGGAACGATGCGTTGTTTGCGACGAGCCTCACGCCGACGCTACTCGCCGCATTGCATAGGCTCAGGCAAGGCAGGGAGCCGATCGAGCCGAATCCCGACCTTGGAACGGCGGCAAACTATCTCTACATGATTCATGGAGAGCCGCCGGATCCTGCGCTTGCGCGTGGCGTCGAGCAATACATGATCTCGACGATCGACCACGGCTTCAACGCTTCTACTTTCACCGCACGGGTCATCGCTGGGACCGGCGCAGACCTCGGAGCATGTGTTTGCGGTGCGATCGGTGCGCTGTCGGGCCCCCTGCACGGAGGTGCGCCGAGCCGCGCGCTCGAGACCCTCGATGCGATTGGCACACCCGAGAATATCGACGCCTGGGTTCGGCCGAGGGTCGAAGCCGGGGAGCGGATGATGGGTTTTGGACATGCGGTCTACCGAACTGAAGACCCTCGCTCGCGGATGCTGAAGACGATCGCGCTTTCGCTGAGTCAGGGGACGTTTGGCGAGACGCCGCGAAGTGGTCGTGCGAAAAATATCGAGACCGTCGCGTTTGCGACGAGGGTCGAAGAGCGCGTCGTCGAGATCCTTGCCGAGCTCAAGCCCGGGCGCGAGATCTACGCAAACGTCGAGTTCTACGCAGGGGTCGTGATGGAAATCTGTGGGCTACCGCGAGAGATGTTCACGCCTACATTCGCGTCGAGCCGCGTCATCGGCTGGTGCGCCCACATCCTGGAACAGGCCGCAGAAGGCAAAATCATTCGCCCGAGCGCGCGCTATACCGGTGCTTTGCCTCCGATGGCTGTGCCAGAGATGGAGGCGCGCTAGCGGAGTCGTCCATGCATCGCACTAGGCTGATGCCCCCTCGTCGTGCGATGAATGTCGATCGAGAGAATGGATTATGCGACGCGGACTCGGTTATCTTGACCACATGCCGAGATCATCACTAGATTTCACGACCCGCTACGGTGCCTGGGCGGCCGTTGCAGGCGCTTCGGAGGGTCTCGGAGAGGCGTTCGCGGACGCACTTGCCGCGCGTGGAGTCAATCTCCTGTTGCTGGCTCGTCGAGCCGAAGCGCTCGACGAAGTCGCTCGAAGAATTCGAAACGAGTGGGGCGTTGAAGTTCGTACTTTACCGATCGATGTCGCTTCGCCGAACCTGCCGATCGCGCTGGCCGAGGCATCGGCGGATCTCGAGATCGGGCTCGTCGTCTACAACGCAGCATTCGCGCCGATCGGGCCGTTCTTCGACCTGCCCGAGGAAGACTTGTTTCAGACGATCGACGTCAATGTTCGTGGGCCAATCGTGTTTCTGCGCAGTCTGGTTCCGCCGATGCTCGAGCGTGGGCGAGGAGCCGTCGTCCTCATGTCCTCCCTGTCAGGTCTTCAAGGTTCCCCGAAAATTGCAACCTACGCTGCGACCAAGGCATTCAACACGATCCTGGCCGAGGGGCTCTGGGGTGAGCTGCGCTCGAACGGAATCGACGTTGTCGCCTCCTGCGCGGGCGCGATTCGAACCCCCGGCTATTCGCAGAGTTCAGCGAAGGAGGCGCCGGGAATGCTCGACCCGATCGAGGTCGCCGAGCAGACACTGAGGGCCCTCGGGCGTGGACCGAGAATCGTGCCCGGATGGGTGAACAAAATCGCGAGTACGCTGTTGCAACGAATCCTGTCTCGTGGTGCTGCCGTTCGGCTGATGTCTGCAAACACCAAAGACCTGTCCTGAAGGGATGAACGATGAGTAATCTTCTTATTGGTTTCTTCACGCCCTGGGCGATCTACGCTGGACTACTGCTACTGCACTTGATCGTGCCCGCGCGTCACGTCGTTGGCTACGTGCACGACGAGGACACGGGGGAACCTCTCCGCTATCGATTGAATGGCCTGCCGGTTCTGCTTATCGCCATCGGCGTCTGGTTCGCGCTCGGTGAGAGCGCCCGGATGCCCTGGGATTGGCTGTGGACTCATCGCTGGTCGGGATTGGCGGGCGCTGCGACACTCGGCGTGTTGATGTCCGTAGCCGTCGTTCTACCCGCGCCATCGACTGGCAAATCGCTCTTCGCCGAT
Source organism: Deltaproteobacteria bacterium (assembly GCA_032123985.1). Taxonomy (GTDB): domain Bacteria; phylum Myxococcota_A; class UBA9160; order UBA9160; family UBA4427; genus UBA4427. The sequence goes on along the minus strand of JAQBEG010000066.1, from coordinate 4,496 downwards.
CTGTTTCTCGGCCGACGCTTCAATCCACAGATTTTCGGGCGACGGGTCGATGCGAAGATGCTGCTCTATCTGGTGGGTGCGACGCTCCTTGAGCTCAACCTGCTTTCGTTTGCTGCCCATCACTACATGACATTTCCGGAGGACCCCTCGCCGGGCGTCTTCCTACACGTGGGCCTATTCAGCTGGTTCGTCTGCGACTATCTCTTCTTTGAGCGGGTGCATCTCTACACCTACGATCTTTTCGCCGAAAGACTCGGCTTCAAGCTGGTCTGGGGCTGCCTCACGTTCTACCCGTATTTCTACTCGGTCGGACTATGGTCGACGGCGAATCTTCCCAATCCGCAAACTCCGACCTGGGGACTCGCGCTCTCGGCGGCCATCTTTTTCGCGGGATGGACGCTCGCGCGCGGGGCGAATATGCAGAAGTTCAAATTCAAAACCGATCCGCATAACAAATTTATGGGCTTGATGGTTCCCGGCACCGTCAGCAGTGCAGGCCAGACGCTCCTCTGCAGCGGATTCTGGGGAATCTCGCGCCATGTCAATTATCTTGGAGAGGTGCTGATGGCCTCGGGACTCGCGCTTTCGCTCGGCTGGCCACTTCTGCCATGGCCATGGCTGTACCCACTCTATTATGTCGTGCTCCTCGGCACGCGAGAGCGCGACGACGACCGCCGTTGCGCCGAAAAATACGGCGAACTATGGGATCAGTATCGCCAGCGCGTTCGCTGGCGCATCGTGCCCGGACTCTATTGAAGGTCGATCGCCGGGGAACGCTCATCTACTCTGTGCCGCCACCAACTCGGCGACCGCCGCGCGAAAGCCCTCGATACGTGGATCTGTGTCGCCGAGTATCCTCGTCAACCAGAGCAGGACATATTTGATGTCCAGGCGCTCACTCATGGAGAGAAGGATTTCGCGGACGTCCGTGCGGTCTTTTTCCCTGTCATAGATCGTCTTGAAGATCGCGATGTCTTCCCCGCTCAGGATCGAGATCGAGCCGTCGGAGAAGGGTGCCCTTCGTGAGCGGGTCCGGCAGCTCTCGTGGAAAGGGTCGTATGACAAGAAAACGTGGATCGGGGTGTGGTCCCAGTGAAGCTCCAGTTGTTCTTCGTCGCCGGCGGGGGGGAGGCCCGTGTTGTGGATTTCCAGCCGTTCGAGATGTGCGAGAGGCTTGTCGACTTCATCGGGGGAGACGAAGAGATTGAGATCGATGTTCTCGGTGCCGCGCGGGGCGGCGTAGTAGGCGAGGGCGATCGCGCCACCGAAGGCATAGGGGCAATCCGCATTGTCCAGCGCCTGCGCGATTCGGATGATCTTGTCGTCGAGGAGAAGAGTCTCTGGCATCAGTACGCGCTCGGCGAGGCTGCCGCTAACTGTCGTGCTGAGTAAGTCGACGTCGTGTTCGAACAGCGGAAGGCCTTGTCGTTTCTCGTCTCAGCTTGCATCGGAATCAAGACTCCAGAGGGTACGTCAAGCGGGACGCTGTCCCAGTCGTGGCGCGTTGCCCGTATCCGAGTCGATCGTCGGATAGCGTTGGTGACGCCGTGACGAGAGGTGACACCCGAACTGCACGCTTGCATCATCGAGTCGCAATAGACCGCGAAGCGCGCTCCCTCGCTCGTCATCGGGACATCCCAGCCAATCCGCCGCCTCGCTCAGTTCACCCTTGACGGCGGCGGCGGGCAGTTCGGCGAGTTCCTCCTTCAGCAGTCCAACCAGGATCGGATCGAGGTGCTCGCCCTTGCGCAGGTTCATGACCAGAAATCTCGCGGCCGCATTCGGCGACGACTCCCAGCCCACTCCGAGTCGATGAGCCTGCTCGATGAGCGCATGGCGATCGAAGGGCCGCGAGGCTTTCCGTTCTGCTTCGTTCAGCGCGTGGTCGTTCAGCACTTCATTATTGAAGGAGGCGAGGGTGCGGGAGCGCGGCCCCTTCGGCAGCCGCACGGATTCCCGAATCTGGATCGTTCCATTGGGACGTCGAACGAGATAGGCCACGGCTTCCCCTCGCCTTGCGAGCCACTAGACTAGTAGTTTCGAATTGGCACTACAAGAATTGTTCTGAGGCACTCTTCGTCTAGAAGGGATGTGGGTGTTGCCGTCGTCCGGACGATCTCACGCTGGGAACATCGCGAACAAGGCGCACAGCGACGCGCGATCACAGCCGTCCGCAGTTCGAGTCCGGCAAGCGGCTAGACTCAGTCGCGAGTATTCCGTCGACGACAAGGAATCTCTCCATCCGCAAACATGCGCCGATTGGCGACTCACTAACCGCATCGAAGCGGCACTCACTAGAAGGAAATACGATGTTCGTTCGACTGCTTGCGTTCGCACTACTCGCTTTAGCAGCCGCTTGTAGCGGCCCCCTTCCGTTCATGTCCGGTGGAAAGCTTTCGGGCGAAGATCGGCTCGCACCAGGCGAATGGGTGCTCGACGAAGACTTCGGCGTCGTCCAGCTCGAGACCCGCCCGGAGTATCCGTATTCCGTGAATATCGCGTATACGCAGCTGGAAGGGCGGCTGTACATCTATGCGGGCGACACCGAGACACAATGGGTCAAGAACATAGAAGTGAATCCGCTCGTTCGATTGCGGCTTGCCGATGTCGTCTACACACTGCGGGCGGAGCGGGTCAGCGATGCCGTCGAGATTTCAAGATTCGCCGAGATCTGGAATAACGCTTCGATGTTTCATCGGGACCCGCTCGAGCTCGACGAGGTCTGGCTCTTTCAGCTGGTCGAGCCTTGAGGCCGGCTGATCGCCGTCGCTTTCTTCGAGATTGCCTGGGTCATGACCGCCATTCTGGGGGCGGTGCTCTTCTCGAACGGAGGAGGGTGGGGTTTCACACAGGGACTTTTCTCACGTGAAGGTGGTGTTTCGCTGCGTTGGTGTCATGCGGGGCATGTCTTGGGATCACTCATTCAAGAGTATGATTGCACAGCGTTCGACTCGTCGTTCCAAGACCTTCCTTGGAGTGACAGAAACATGCAGTGTCTCTCCGCTCAGAAGACCCTGGAGTCCGAATCCTGCTGACGGGCTTCACTCTTGCAGTTCATTCCTCGGCCAGGAACTCGAGCAACCGTTTGCGCGTCGCCACTGCGTTGCCGGTGCCCTCGAGGTGTCCGCCGTCGACGATCTCGAAGCGCGCGCCCGAGATCAGGGCGGCAAGCTCTCGGCCTGCGGCCAGTGCGACTGTCTGATCGTCGCGCGCGTGCATGACCAGCGTCGGTACACGGATGCGACGCGCCTCGTCGAGCACGTCGATCTCGATCTGGGCCCGCATGAACGCCGCTAGTTGCGGACCCTCAGCAGAACGTCGGATGAACTCCGCGAAGATCCTGCGCTGGATTTCACTTCCCCCTGCGTTCTGGAAGAGAACCTCGACAAACATATTGGCGACAGCCGGGGTATCAAAATTCGTTTCAACCAGGTCGAGTGTCCGCTCGAAGACTTTTCGGCTTTCGCCAGTCAAGAATGCCGAGGATGCCATCGAACTGGCGAGGACCAGCCGCGTCACGCGATCCGGGTTTCGCGCCGTGTAGGCAATCGCGGCCGGTCCGCCGGCGGACTGTGCGTAGATGGCGAAGCGATCGAGTCCCGTCGCTGCGACGACTGCTTCGATGTCCCGCACGCGCGCGTCGATCGAGAAGTCGAGCACGTCACGGTCGGACAAGCCGAAACCCCGTCCGTCGAAGCGCACAAAGCGATGTTGTTTCGAGGTCATCGGAAGTAGGGCCGACGGATCGTAGACGGCGCTGTTGAGTCCGTTCTCGAGATGGGTCGCCCAACCCAGCACGCTGAGCAGCGGAGGACCCTCACCTGTGGTCGCGTAAGCCACACTTATGCCGTCCTCGGTGGTGGTCATGCCGAGTTGCTGATCGACCGTCGTCGAGAAGAGCTTCGGGTACCAGAGCGCAATCGAAGCCAATAGGGTGGTGCGATTGGCGATCAGGAACCCCGCGGCGATCGCCAGCATGGCGACCGCGACAACCAAGCCCCAACGTCGACTGCGCAACGCGGGTCCCACACGCACAGATGCATCCGCTGAGTGCAGCGAATACACGCCGATCGGCTCCGCCACGTTCTTGAAGCTCTGCGGCCCCAGCGCATTGGCGGTGACGTGCCCTCGGGTGCGGATCATCTGGTAGACCGGCTCGGAGACGACGATGCCGCCGGGCTCGGCGAGCGGCCGCACACGAGCCGCGACATTCACGCCTTCGCCGACGACCTCCCCCTCGTGACGTAGGACGTCTCCAAGGTGGATGCCGATGCGCAGTCGCAGATCCGGATAACTGCGCAGTGCTCCTTGCAACGCCAACGCGCAATCCACGGCGCGCAGCGCGCTTGGAAATACGGAGAATGACTCGTCACCCGTCACGTCCACGACTTCGCCGTCGAACTGTCCGACCAAGGTGTGGAGCAGGTCGCGGTGCTGCTCGCGAACCCGCACGGCCGCGGCTTCATCGCGCTCAGTGATCGCCGTGTAGCCGACGA
>JAQBEG010000065.1:0-12059 GCA_032123985.1 Deltaproteobacteria bacterium | reverse complement strand
TCGAGCGGTTTTCCGGTCACGACATGCACGTCGGCGACAGGCATTCGTTCGGCTCGCCCGGGCAGCGAAGCACTCGCGCTCGGCAATTCCATCTTCTTTCCAAAGAGTCCCATTCTTTCAGCCTCCAGTTCAGATCTCGTGGCCGAGGAAGATAGCCGGGCCCGCGCAACCTGGGGATCCCGGCACATTCGCGCCGACGCGTGATACATTTGCCGCACGGCCTACGACGAAACCGACAAGAGAGAGCCACCTTGCGCATTGCAACCTGGAATGTGAACGGACTTCGCGCCCGCCTCGAATACATCTTGCTCTGGCTAGAGGAGCGTCAGCCCGATGTCGTTGGCTTCCAGGAGCTGAAGATGACGGACGAGCTATTTCCGCATGACGTTTTCGAAGCACTTGGATACCAATCCCTCACCCATGGACAGAAGAGTTGGAATGGTGTTGCAATCCTGTCCAGACAACCGATCGAACTGATCGAAACCGGCCTACCGGGCCAGTCGGATTTCGGTTCGAGGTTGATTCGCGCTCGTGTTGGCGAAGGCGTGCACGCCATCGACTTCACGACACTCTATTGCCCGAACGGAAAGAGTACCGACCACGACGATTTTCCAAAGAAACTCGCCTGGTTCGATTCGTTGCGCGAGTGGGCGGCCGCATTCGTTCGACCAGATGAAAGTTCCGTTCTGTGCGGCGATTTCAATATCGTTCCAATGGACCTCGACTCCTGGAACGAAGAGCTTTTCAACGGATCGATCTTCCATACCGATGGCGAAAGAGAACGGATGGCGAGCGTGATCGGACTCGGGCTCCATGACCTCTTTCGAATGCTCGAGCCAGACACCCAGGCTTTCAGTTGGTGGGACTACCGAGGCGGCGCCTTCCATCGAAAACACGGCCTCCGAATCGACTTCCTGCTCGGAACGAATGCGGTCGTCAAACGCTTGAGGTCCGTCGAGATCGATCGCGAATTCAGAAAGAAAAAAGACGGCCTGACCGCTTCCGATCACGCCCCGGTGATCGCGGTCCTCGACGAGGCTTGACTCGCAGTCCTCAGCCCTCTCGCTGGACCAACGCATCGCGAATGTCGCGCTTCAGAATCTTCCCGGATGCATTTCGAGGCAGCGCTTCGGATGCGATCTCGATGATCGTTGGGACCTTGAACGAAGCCAGCTTTGCCGAGAGATGGACGCGCAAGGTTTCGACATCGATCGTGCGTCCTCTCTTCGCGAGAATCGCGCACGCCACCTCTTCGCCCAATCGGGCGTGCGGCATACCGAAGACTGCCGCTTCGTGCACGTCGTCGAACTCGTAGATGATTGCTTCGACTTCAGCACAGTAGATATTCTCACCGCCGCGCAGAACCATGTCTTTCAGGCGGTCTTCGACGAAGACGAATCCCTCGTCGTCGACCCGACCCAGATCTCCGCTTCGGAGCCAACCGTCAACGATCGTCTCGGCTGTCGCCTCGGGTTTGTTCCAATAGCCACGGATCAGATTCGGGCCCCTGAAACAGAGCTCACCGACCTCACCCGGAGGCAGGGGATTCATCTCGGAGTCGAAGGCCTTCACCTCGAGCGTCGGAATACTTCGACCGGTGCTGCGGGGCCGGAGAATGTAGTCGTCGCCAGAGATCTGAGGACCGTAGGCGTTGGTTTCGGTCATGCCGTAGCCGAGCCCGGGCCGCGCGCGCTTGAACGTCTTGTCCACACGGCCGACATACTCGGGCGGCATAGGGGCACCTCCGCCGCCCACCGACGCCAGGCTCGACGTATCGCGGGCCTCGAAATCCGGTGACTCGAGCAGATCGATCGTCATCGTCGGCACACCGACGAACTGTGTAACGCGTTCGCGCTCGATCAGCTCCAGTGCGCGCTCGGGATTCCACTTGTACATCATGACGAGTTTGAACCCGTTCATGAAACACGACAGCATCACCGGAACGAGTCCCGTCACGTGAAAGAGGGGCACGGCCAGAATGAAACAAGTTTCGAACGGGTTCGGATCCTTCACCGGCTGACTCATCGCGCCTACCAGAGCGCGACACGCAAAGGATTGCAGCGAAGAGATCACCGCATAATTCGATGAGACTGCGCCCTTCGGAAAACCTGTGGTACCCGACGTATAGAGAATGGTCGCATCACTGTCTGGCCCGACTTCTACCTCGGGCATCGCTGCGCCCGATTGCAATACTTCCTCCATCCGATCGCAACCCGTCGGAAGCTCGCCTTCGTGTCGTACGACCATGCACTGAATACCCAGGCGTGAAAGAGTGGGCTCCGCGGTTCGAAATCGGTCGATATCGGCGATCAGTAGTTTCGGAGAGCTGTCTTCGAGGCCGTAGGACATCTCGTCTGGCTTCCACCAGGAGTTCATACAGACAGCGACGCCGCCCACCGAAACAATGGCTGCGAAGGACATGATCCATTCGGGGTAGTTGCGCATTGCAATCGCGACACGATCTCCAGGCACGATGCCGTAGCGTGAGACGAGTGCGTCCGCGATTTCATCGACTCGACGCATCGTGTCAGAAAAATTCCACGTCTCGTCCTCATAAACGATAAAGGTCTTGTCGCCATGAAGACGAGCGACCAGGAAGCGTTCCCGCAGTGTTGCCGCCACGTTCGCGAACACTTTCATCTTGTGTCCGCCAACTTTTTTCTCGACGATTTCGAACGGACCACCGGGGCCCGTCAAGGCGGCAATCGACTGGTCCCAGCTCAACGCATCCGACATTTCTGCTCCTCGTTTCATCCGTTTTCTCGCAGCGGCAAATCATAACGGAATCCTGCCCCGCTTCCCGTTTGGGCCTCGTCGCCCCTAGGGACTCCACATGGCACCGAATCGGCCGCCGAGTGCCTAGCTGGCAATAACCAACCAGGCGCCCACGACGATTGATCCGGATGCGCAACAAGCTCGCAATACGGCGAGTCCGCGGATTTGTGCGCGCTGTGATAGCTGTCCCGCGAGATGTCCGATCAATCCACTCACAATGCTCATCGCGACCGCGACCCCTAATGCGAAGAGCACGAGATAGGCGATCCCTAACAGAGGGGAACGCGCAGCCGCGGGGAGCACCGCGAGTATCGGCGCCGAGCCGGCCAACCCGTGCGCAGCACCGACCATCAGCGCACCGTGCTCATGTCCATGGCCGGAATCTTCATGTTTGTGCCAATGGGCGTGAGACCTCAGATCATCGTGCGCGTGAAAATGCAGGTGACTCCCCTGACGGATCAAGGCGATCCATACCGTCGCGCCGAGTAGCACCATGACGAGACCAACCAACCGCTCGGAGGCGATCGCGATCTCCGTAGGGAGCGATTGTCCGAGGAGAAGAAGGCCGACCCCAACTGCAAGCAGGACGACTCCGTGACCGAGCGCCCAACGCAGACCCGCTCGAATTCCTTCCCGAACTCCTCTTCTTTTCGTAGCGAACACCGACAAAGCCATCACATGGTCAGCATCGAAGGCGTGAACGAGACCCAGTACGAAGGCGAGAAGCAGCCATGCGACTGCTGATGGAAGCAGTTCCGGTAGGAGAGGAGCGATCTCAGCGGGATCCAAACAGCACGCCTCGTCATTGGATCGGCCCGATCCGATCGATCCGACAATAGCTCGATCGCAAAATTCGAGACCTGCCCGGCGGCAATTCTCCGCCGTATTCTTCGGGAGCACACAGGGGAGTCTGTTAACATCCACATTCGCCTCCTCCATCGGGTGATTTCATGGACGCACGGGTCGCGATCGTTGGTGCCGGACCAGCTGGGGCTCTCCTCGCCTACCTCCTTTCCTCGCGCGGGATCGAGACCCTCCTCATCGAGCGCCAATCCGACTTCTCCAGGGAGTTTCGAGGCGAAATCCTGATGCCAAGTGGCATTCGAGCATTGCAGGATGCCGGCTTCTCGTTGGACGAAGTTTCAACGAGCGCGCCGGACACGCTCGAGGGCTATCTGAACGGTCGCTGTTTTCTCGAGATCGAAAGTTCGGAGTTGGGTCCAGTCCGACCGACCGCTGTCTCCCAGCCAGAGATGCTCGAAGCCCTCGTGGCTCTCGCAGAAGGAACCGGTGCATGCCAACTTCGGCGTGGAACTTCGGTTCGTGCGCTCGAGCGTGATCGCGATGGCATGGTCTCCCTCCGTGTGGCAGTCGCGAAATCCGATCATGAGGAAACGATTCGAGTCCCGTTCGTGATCGGGGCCGACGGTCGAAGTTCTATTGTCAGGAAGCAACTGGACCAACCCGTCCGCAAAAGAAGTACTCCGCTCGATATAGTCTGGTTCAAGGTTCCCTATCCAGATGCTTGGGAGAATTCGCGATTCCGTTTCGAACTTGGAAACGGGCATCTCCTCATCGCAGTGCGTGCACCCGACGGCTTGCTCCAGGTCGCATGGGTCATATTGAAAGGCACTTACGGAGAACTGAGAGCACGCGGCATCAGTGGGTGGATCGATGCGATGAGCAGTCATGCAGATCCAGAGCTCGCGGCTCATCTCATGGAAAATCGCGATCGTTTCAGTCGACCGTTTTTGCTCGACACCGTGACCGATCGAGTCGTCGGATGGTCGACCCCCAGCACACTGTTGATCGGCGACGCGGCACACACGATGTCTCCGGTCGGAGCACAGGGGCTGAATCTCGCTCTGCGCGACGCGATCATTGCCGCGAACGTTCTCGTTCCCGCCTTTCGCGGTCACGGCGATCCCGATGAAGCCGCAAGCTGTGTAGAAAGCCTTCGAGGGACCGAAATCGATCGAATCCAGCGTATTGCTGCAGTGCCGCCGAGACTCGTGATGGGACAGACCGTTCTACATGAAGCCATACGCCGAGGGGTTGCTCTACTCGCGGCTTCGCGAGCAACCTTGCCGGTAGCGCGTCGAGGCGCGGCGATCTTCCTCGACGGCGTGTCGAACGTCCGGCTGACAGTCTGAACCGATCTGACGGTTTGAACCCATCACGCCTGCCTGACTACGCGTCCTCTTCGTTCTCCGCCTCGACCTGATCCTCTGGCATCGGCGTCTCGAATATTTCTCGACGACGGGCATCGCTCGGCGGCGCCGCTTCCGCCGCAAAACCATTCAGTTGATCAATCAGACTGCGAAGTCGACCTACAGCCCTCCGGTTGAAGTGCATTCGTAGACGCGGCAGATGGGCCATCTCACCGTCTTCGCCAGGAAGAATCTCGGTGCGCTCGATCTTGCCGGATTCGAGCAGGCCCGAGAACTCGTCGTTCAACGCCTCGAGCTGCTCGTCGCTCGGAGCGACGTGGAGGCGGAGGATGAGCCGCTTGCCCACATATCGACTCGAATGATAGTTTCGGTAGAAGCCTTCGATTTCGTCGACCGCCTCATCGACCGAGTCGGCCACCCGAAAAAGCTTCAAATCTTCCCGCGCGATCAGGCCGCGATCGGCAAGATGCGTCTCCACATACTCGAGCCAGTCTCGCCAATAGCGTCCGCCGGGTGCATCGACGAAGACGATCGGAACCATTTCGCTCTTGCCCGTCTGGATCAGCGTCAACGCTTCGAAGCCTTCATCATGCGTGCCGAAACCACCTGGAAAGAGTGCGATCGCGTGCGATTCCTTGACGAAGACGACCTTGCGCGTGAAGAAGTAGCGAAAGTTGATCAGCTTCCGGTCCCCGGCAATGACCTCGTTCGCTTCCTGCTCGAAAGGAAGTCGAATATTCACACCGAACGAAGCGTGGCGTCCCGCGCCACCTTGCGCCGCACCCATGATTCCGCCGCCAGCACCCGTGATGACCATCCAGCCTTCACGCACGATCCGCTCGGCGAATGCGTGTGCATGAATCCAGTCAGGATGGTCGGGTGTAGTGCGAGCACTTCCGAAGACTGCGACTTTGCGCAGTTTGGAGTAGGGCCGGAAGATGCGAAAAGCGTGGCGCAGTTCCTTAAGCGCACTATTGACGAGCTTCAGCTCGGCACGAGATGTTTCGTCACGCAGGAGATGGACGCCCGTAACCATGATCTGGCGCGCGAGTTCCACGTCCGCGGGCTCCGTGCCCTCGCGCTGCGCGAGTTCTAGCAACTCTTCGATTTTTTGATTGAGTGAGTCGCTGCGAAGCTGATAGCGACGGCGTAACGGCGATGACATCGGCCGGATCATAGCGGGCGATTTCGATATATCCGTGACCATCGGTCCTGTGCCGACGGCGATGTCAACCGCAGACGACTCTGCGTGTTTTCTACGCGCTCTTCTTCAGCGTATCGAGCATTTTCGCCATCTGCGCGTGGATTTTCTGAATCGCCTTGAGCGGGCGGATCATGACCTTGAAATCGACGATCTTTCCCTCCTCGTCGAAGCGGATCATGTCGACGCCGTTGACCGTAATGTCATCGAGCTTGGTCACGAATTCGAGAACGACATCGTTCTCCCCGACAACTTCACGCACGTAACCGAAATTCCCGTTCGAACTCGACCCGGACTGTCCGGGCAGGACGTTGAACGCCGCCATCAGATAGAGCTTCGCGAGAGCCTTGCCTTCCTGAGGTGTGTGCACGACAGGGGAGTGAAAGACGACATTGTCGGCCAGGAGTTCATCGAGCGTATCTTCGTTCATGTCGCGAACAACGCGATGCCAGGCTTCGAGTCCGGCGGCGGCTTGCTTTCCCATGCTTTGCTCCTACAAAAATTTCTGTGGGACAGCGCAGAGCGCTGCATAGAGTCCAAAAGCCAGACCACCAACGATTGCTACCGCCGGCGGCGCTTGCGGGAAGATCAAGGGCGCAAGAACGGGGCCCGCCAACACGAATAGCCCGAGTACGACATAGCCAAAGGGATGCGTACGCACCTCGCGCGCGATCGCTTCCTTCCACGACCGCTTCGGAGCGCTTTCGCTGACATCGGCTTCGACGCCCTCATCCTCGATCGGGTTCTCGGATTTCATCCTGTCCGGCTCCTTGACTCTCGATCGATCGGTCGATCTCCGATTCCATTTCGGTCTGATGAGGATAGTCAGATTCGGCGCTGATCGGTATGCAGCGCCTTGCTGCTGTGTAGGAACGCTATGCGTCAGCCAGGCCAAAGGATCGATTCTGACCCCGACGGGACCCAATCTCGGCCAGCCAATCAGCTCCAGGGCCTCGCCGAATCTATTGTTCCTCGCATAATCGCCAGAGTTCGTCGCGCTCCTCGTTCGTTTCACGCGTCGTCGGCAACCAATGTGTGCGCACCGCCTGCCGGTCGAAGAAAAAACGTCCGGAACGACCATCGACGATGGGAGACGCCGCCAGCCACACGATCGTATCCGCGCCCTCCGCCGGCGTTCGCAAGACTGGCTTCGTGATCTTGTGCAGGAGGGGGATCGCGTTTCTCATCACGAACGTGTCGACCCAGCCCGGATGCATTGAATTCACATGGACGGAGGTACCGTCGAATGTTTCAGCCCAGAGTTCCGCCAACACGACCTGAGCGCGCTTCGTTTCGGCATAAGCGACCAGACCGTCGTAGTCACGTTCGTCCCAGCCAGGATCGTCCACATTGAGTCGACGTGTGAGCATTCCGCTCGACGAGACCCAGATAACACGCGCGTCATCCGACGCCTCGAGGGCCGACGCCAGCCCTCGTGTCAATCGATGGGGTCCCGCGAGATGAGTGGCAAAAGCGAGCTCAAGACCACTCTCGGTCTCCACACGATTCTCTGGCAGAACGTCAGCACCGTGAATGAGAACGTCGACGGGATCCTTCGCGAGTTCCAAGACGGCCGCATCGATCGACACAGGATCCACCAGGTCGATATACGCGACGGCGACCCTCCCGTTTCCGGTCGCCTCTCGAATCGACGCCGCCGCATCGTGGCCATGATCTGCTTCGCCACACAACAGCAGAACTTCGGCACCAAGGTCCGCCAGGGCGAGCGCGACTTCATACCCGATCCCCGAACTCGCACCCGTCACCAGACATCGGCGCCCGTAGAGATCGACCTCTAGATCCGCGGGATCGAATCCAACAGAGTGTCTCTGAAAACCGAGACGGTCGAATGACAAGAGAGGGGACGAATCGAGTGCCGGACGAAGCGCATTCATGGCCGGCGCAAGCATGGATACGCTGGGAGACTCTTCATCGATCGCCTCGGCAGACTCGTCCAATGCCGCTTCGATTTCCTCGGGCGAGGCATGATCCCCGGCGGCCGACGATCGATGCTGGAAACGTAACTCGCCGCCGATCCCAAATACGAAGACCCCTCCGAGCTGCCACGGGTCGCCTTGTATGGCGGTCTGTCGCGCCCCACCTCGCAGCGCGCGAAATGTGTTTCCGATCAACTGCGGCGAAGCGATCTCGCGTCGCCCTCGGCGAAGACCCGCCGCGCGGTACGCGTGCAGGTCGGGATCCACGAGGAGCAGTCCCTCGATCTCGAACTCCTCGCGAAAAGCTTCGGCAAAGGTTCGATTTCCATTTCCCACGATCACGACTTCGGCGCCCTGATCTCTCCACGATCGCATCGGGTCACGCAACTGCGCGACTTGTTCACGACAGAAGAGTCAACCGAAGTGCCGCAAGAAGATGAGAACGACGGTCCGGTTCTGCCACAAATCGCCCAGGCGGACCGGGCGGTCCGATGCAGAGTCGATCAACGCGATCGGCGAGAGACGGGTCGAACAACGCAGGTGAATCTCCTCTCGGGCGGCGCGCCGAAAATTCTAGCTTGAGGACGCCTCCGAACCAATCACCCACGCGGATTCGGTCAACGACGGTCGATGTCGCGTGCTGCCTCGCGCAGCTCATCTCGTACGTCTGGGTGCGCGATCTCAGCCAGCGCGCGAGCCCTCTCGCCGACGGTCCGCCCAGCCAGCTCAGCGGCGCCATATTCGGAGACCACGACGTCGACTTGATGCCGGGGACTCGTGACGAGCGAGCCCGCTTCGAGCTGAGCGACGATTCTAGATCGATTCTCTTGGCCGACCCGCGCCATGGAGGGCAGGCAGATCAGCGACCGCCCCTCGGCAACCAGGCCGGCTCCAGCGAGGAAATCCTCGTGTCCACCTATTCCCGAATGCTGTACACCGGCGATCGAATCCGCGCTGACCTGACCGAAGAGATCGACCGAGAGAGCGCCATTGATCGAAATCATCTTTCGGTTGCGGGCGATGATCGCGGGATCGTTCACGATACCCACAGGCAAGAACCGGACGGCATCCCCACCATCGAGCCAGTCGTAGAGCGCACGAGACCCCATCGCAAATGTCGTGATCGACATTCCATCAAAAATGCCCTTGCGGTTCGAAATCTTTCCGGCTTCATGAAGATGCATCAGACCCGTCGTGAACATTTCGCTATGAACGCCATAGTCTCCACCTTCGCCATTCGCGAGCAATTCGACCACCGCATTCGGCACGGCTCCAATTCCGGTCTGGAGTGTTGAGCCTGGCTCGATATAAGCTTCGATATGAGACGCGATCGAGGTTTCGATCTCACCCCCGGCTGGATCCGGCAGTTCAATCGGCGTCGCATCGCTCTCAATCCATACATCAATTTCCTCGAGCGAGAGCGAATGAGGATGGTCGGGCTGGATCCCGAGTGTCCGTGGATAGGCCGGGCTCGTTTCGACGATCAGGAGTCGCGACGGATCGCGACCCGCCTGCTTGAGTTCGGAAACCGTCGCGCCGGCATGCAGAGAAAGTGAAAAACGACCGTTCTGATCCAGAGGCGCGGCTGCGGTCGCGACAACGCGTGACTCGAATCGCCGCGCGATCTCCTGGAAGCGGCGAAAGTCGGCTGGTACGAATTCGACCCGGTGGCCAGCGGCCCTCAATGCTCGCTCTGCTGGCCCGAAGAATCCGGACCGGAGACTGACACCCTGATGAGCAAAGAGCGGAAAAAGATCGACTAGCAACGCGCCAAAGACACTCAGATCCACCCAATCCTTACGCTTGCCCAACGCATGCAAAAGACTCGATGGTTGACCCGGGCCCAGGGGAATCCCAAGACGATCGACGGGCTCGAACATCGCGGCGGCAGCTTCAGCACTACAGGAGTTGGTGGCGGACATTCCGGAGCCAAGTGTGAGACAATCTTCGACCTTAGCCAACCGCCATGGCTCTAGCCGGATCATCGAGGACCCCGCAACAGCGCTACGAAGAGCAATTCGACCACGCATCGTCGCCAATAGTGGGTAGAATGAATCGATGGGAGCCGCATCGCCTCCGAAATCGGTTGCCGACCCAAACTGGCCGAGCGCCGCGCACGATCGTCGAATCGTGTTTCTCGTCGATTCGGCGAGCGGAGTCGAACGGCGCCTCATCGACCGGTGGATCTCTTCTCATGATCCGGCGCAAGATCCGACAGAGCATTCCGAAGCGTTACGTCAGAATTCGGTCGAGGTGATCCCAATTCCGTCGTCGCGGCGTCGTCGACGATCGAAGAGACTCGATCCACGCCTCGAGGAAGCGCTCGCCACACAGGGCGATCCGCTGATGGCACCACTCCGCGTCATCTGGCGCGCCCCATTCCGCGACGGTGAGCGCACGGTCAGTCTGCTTGGCCTGTTGACGGCCGGCGATCCGCGCGATCCGAATTGGATCCGCCAGTCCTGGATTCTCCGGCGTGACCCGGATCGATGTGTGATCGTCGCCGGCGAACCCGCCCTGGCATCCAATCTTCGAGCGAGATGGGTCGAAGCCTGCGGTCCGAACTCTTCCGAGACGATTGGGTTCGCCGATTTCGTGTCCCAGAAGGCAACGCTTGCGCTGGAGCGCGCTGAGCGCCACGTACGGGGTGCGCGTTACAAAGTTCCACGAATCGTACGCGAAGAAATTCTGGGTCGCCCGGCGTTTCGCGGCGGCCTCGCCCAGATCATGGATGAGCTTCGAGCCGAGGGGCGGAGTGACGTCACCCTCGCACATCTCGCGGCAGAAGCCGCCGGTTATCTCAAGGAGATCTCTGCGACCCATAGCCCACTCGTGATCGATCTCGTGGTGCAATTCATCCGATGGCTCTACACCCGCGGTTATGACGAGACCCTTGCCTACGACAAGACAGCCATGAAGAAGATCGCTGAACTCGAAGAGCGCAACTCCGTCGTCTTCCTGCCGACCCATAAATCGAATCTCGATCATCTCGTGTTGCAGTACGCATTGCACGAGCGCGGGCTACCGCCGAATCATACTGCCGGCGGCATCAACATGAACTTCTTCCCGATCGGGCAGCTTTTCCGTCGGAGTGGAATTTTCTTCATCCGGCGAAGCTTTCGAGACAATCCCGTCTATAAACATGTCCTCGCGCATTACATCGACTATCTGATCGAGAAACGCTTTCCGCTGGAATGGTATATAGAGGGCGGTCGATCTCGATCGGGAAAGCTTCTACCTCCTCGCTTCGGTCTGCTGGCGAACGTTGTCGACTCCTTTCGTCGCGGAAAGAGCGATGACGTCTACCTCGTACCCGTATCGATTGCCTACGATCAGATCCAGGATCTCGGCGGCTACGTCTCGGAACAAAGTGGCGGTGCCAAACAGAAAGAAGGTCTCTCGTGGTTCGTTGGTTTCGTTCGCCAACTGAAACGACGTTACGGCCAGATCCATATCGCATTTGGCGAACCGCTCTCTCTTCGGCAGCAGCTTGGCGATCCAGCCCACACGAATCGAAAGAACGCGGAACGAAAGTTCGATCTCGAGAAACTCGCATTCGAAGTCTCCGTTCGCATCAATCGCGTAACACCAATCACGCCGACTTCGCTTGTCACACTCGCGCTACTCGGAACGACCGGGCAGGCTCTCACCGTGTCGGAGACGCGCCGCAGCCTGACCAATCTGCTGGAAAACGTCCGTC
The DNA here is from genome assembly GCA_032123985.1 of Deltaproteobacteria bacterium. Lineage (GTDB taxonomy): Bacteria > Myxococcota_A > UBA9160 > UBA9160 > UBA4427 > UBA4427. Next base: position 275 of record JAQBEG010000065.1, on the reverse strand, counting down.
TGCGAGACCTCCCCACGACGGCCGATTTTGATCATCTCGAGAGCGACAAAGGCATCGAGTACACATTGAATGCGCTGGTCGAAAACGATGTCCTCACTCGATTCGACGAGGGACTCGAAACCGTCTACGGCATCGGCGATGGCCAACAGCTCGCGGCTGCGTACTATCGGAACACCGTCGTGCATTTCTTCGTCGCGAGCGCGATCGCCGAACTCGCGATGCTGCATGCGATAGAGGGCCCACGGGCCGAATTTCTCGATCGATTCTGGCTGAAT
>JAQBEG010000064.1:0-10713 GCA_032123985.1 Deltaproteobacteria bacterium | reverse complement strand
TGGCCCGCCTGCTCGACTGCGGAGTGGATGGAATTATCACGAACCATCCAGCCCGCCTCCGCGCGCTTTTGCACGAACGCGAGAGGCCTTGAGCGGGGCCAGCTTGCCGCTCCCGGGGGCCGCCCAATCAGGTTGACTTTCAGGAATCGTTGGCTTAGTTTCGCAAGCTGAAAAACGTTGGACCCGCGGTGACTTAGCACTCCGCGGGTCGACCTTCGATGACGCGATGATAGCTCCTGCACTAGACCCGAACAGATGGGGACGGTGCGTTAAAGGTCTGGCGACGAAGCGCCATTGGTGACGGGTCGACCCAAACGCCTCGATTCAGCCGAGTTTGATTCGGAACGCGACTCCTGAATCGCTCGATACGCAAGTTTGCGTATCAGCCGTCAAAGGTCGATCCACGCTCATGGGAGTCATCGGTGAAGCGGAGCGCTCGAACAGCGACGGCGCCATTCGGGCATGACGATATGCGTCGGGCAATGTCGAGCAACGAGCAAGACGCCCAGGACAGGAAGGAAAGCCGAGCGCGACCATGACTCGATCCGCACTGCCGCCGAAGCGGGGTCTCTACGACCCCTCGCTCGAACACGATGCGTGTGGCATCGGCTTCGTCGCCGATCTCAAGAAGCCCGCCAGTCACTCCATCCTCGAGAAGGCGACGGAAGTCCTCTGCCACCTAACGCATCGCGGCGCCGCGGGTTCTGACGAAGCGACCGGCGATGGCGCCGGCATGCTGATCCAGACACCGGACAAATTTCTGCGCAAGGTCGCGGATGAGAGCGGCTTTGAACTGCCCGAACGTGGCAGCTACGCCTCCGCCCTCGTCTTTCTGGCAACCGACGCCGCTGAGCGAGCAAAGCAAATCGAAATTCTCGAAGAGGCCGTCGTTGCCGAGGGTCAACGCCTGCTGGGCTGGCGGGAAGTGCCGACCGAGCCGAATGCGATCGGTCGAATTGCGCGGGCCGGGATGCCGAAGATCGAGCAGGTCTTCATCGGTGCCGCTCCGGGGCTCGATCAGCCGGCCTTCGAGCGCAAGCTCTATGTGATCCGCCGTCTGGTCGAGAATCGCATTGACGCACTCGATACGGCCTTTCACATTCCGAGCCTCTCGTCGAAGACTTTCTTGTACAAAGGCATGTTTCTGGCGCATCAGGCGCCGGCCTTTTTCCCGGATCTACAGGATTCCGACATGGAATCCCGGCTCGCCGTCGTTCATCAGCGATACAGCACAAACACGTTTCCGACATGGGACCTTGCGCAGCCCTTCCGTTATGTGGCGCACAACGGTGAGATCAACACGATTCGCGGCAATCAGAACTGGATGAACGCGCGCGAGGGGACGCTCCGATCGGACATCTTCGGCGACGATCTGAAGAAGCTCTTTCCCGTGATGCGCAGCGGAACCAGTGATTCTGCGCGTTTTGACAATGCCCTCGAGTTCCTGCATCTGGCGGGTCGCGATCTGCCGCTGTCGATGCTGATGATGATTCCGGAAGCCTGGGAGAATCAGGCCGCGATGCACGAGGATCGTCGCGCTTTCTACGAGTATCACTCGTGCATGATGGAGCCCTGGGACGGTCCTGCGTCGATGTGTTTTTCGAATGGCGACGGTGTGGGAGCAGTCCTCGATCGGAACGGACTGCGGCCTTCTCGTTACGTGCTGACCCACGATGGCCTGCTCGTGATGGGATCCGAGGTAGGCACTCTCGATATCGAACCGGCTGACATTGTCCGCAAGGGGCGTCTCGAGCCCGGCCGAATTTTCTACGCGGACCTGGAAGAGGGACGCATCATCGCCGATGCTGAACTCAAGGATCGATACATTTCCCTTCATCCCTACAAGACCTGGGTCGAGACGCACCAGCTCGAGCTCAGGGATCTCGACGTCCCGTCCGTCGCGAGTACTACTGCAGCGGATCCGTCGGATCGCGACATGCGGCTCAAACTGCAGCAGACCTTTGGTTACTCGCTCGAAGATATTCGCCTGTTGATGGCGCCGATGGCTGCCAACGGCAAAGAGGCGTTGGGCTCGATGGGCGAGGACTCCGCTTTGGCGTGTCTCTCGGATCGATCCCGGCTTCTTTTTCAATATTTCAAGCAGAGCTTCGCCCAGGTGACTAATCCCGCGATCGATTCGATTCGAGAGCGGCCGGTCATGACGCTCGATTCGACGCTGGGGGCCGAGAAGAACCTGCTCGAGGAAACGCCCGAACACGCGGAGCTGCTCCGGTTGCATCGACCTGTGCTCAGAGACGCAGAATTCGAGGCCATTCGACGGATCGACAAACCCGGCTTCAAGTGCGAGACGTTGAGCACGCTCTACAAAGTCTCGGATGGGGGCGATGGTCTTCGCGGAGCAATCGCGCAGTTGTGCCGCGAGGCGACGCAGGCGATCGAAGCGGGCGTGAACATCCTGATTCTTTCCGATCGCGGTGTGAGCCCGGAGTTGGCACCGATTCCCGCGCTGCTTGCAACCGGCGCCGTACATCATCACCTGATTCGTGAAAGTTCCCGGACCCGCTGTGGACTGGTGGTCGAGACAGGGGAGGCGCGTGAGGTCGCGCATTTCGCTCTGCTCGTGGGCTATGGCGCAGGCGGGATCAATCCCTACCTCGCGTTCGAGACAGTGCGCGAAATCGTCGAGGACGGTGGCTACGTGCCCGCTGGTCTCGACGCGGCGAAAGCCGAAGAAAACTATTTGAAGGCGATCGACCTGGGTCTACTCAAGATCTTCGCCAAGATGGGCATCTCGACCCTGCAAAGTTATCGCGGAGCACAGATCTTCGAGGCGATCGGCCTGCACAAAGAGGTTGTCGATCTCGCGTTCGTTGGGACACATTCCCGTGTTTCGGGGGTCGGTCTCGACGTGCTCGCACGAGAAGCCGAGATGCGTCATAGCCGAGGCTTTCCAGACGGCGAATTCGAATACCCCGAGCTCGATGCGGGCGGGCTTTATCAGTGGCGGCTCCGAGGCGAGCAGCACACTTTCAATCCAGAGTCGGTGTCGAAGCTTCAACGCGCGGTGCGCCAGGACAGCTGGAAGGATTTCGAGGACTACGCGTCCGCTGCCGATGACGACGCCCTGCGTATGCGTACGCTTCGGGGATTGCTCGAGTTCAAGTTCGACCGCGAGCCAGTTCCGATCGAAGAGGTGGAAGAGGCCGCGACGATCGTGACGCGGTTCTGCACGGGCGCGATGTCGTATGGCTCCATCTCGGCTGAGGCGCACGAGACGCTCGCGATTGCGATGAATCGCCTGGGCGGCCGGAGCAATACGGGCGAGGGCGGCGAGGACCCCAAACGCTGGACGCCCGATGCCAACGGTGATTCCCGTCGAAGCGCGATCAAGCAAGTGGCGTCGGGACGATTCGGGGTGACCAGCGCATATCTGGTGAACTCCGACGAAATGCAAATCAAGATCGCTCAGGGTGCCAAGCCCGGTGAGGGTGGTGAGCTTCCCGGCTACAAGGTCGACAAGATCATCGCAAAAACCCGCTATTCGACGCCGGGCGTTGGCCTGACATCGCCGCCTCCGCATCATGATATCTATTCGATCGAGGATCTTTCGCAGCTGATCCACGACCTCAAGAACGCCAATCGGTTTGCCAATGTGAGCGTGAAACTGGTCTCCGAGACGGGCGTCGGTACGATTGCCTCAGGCGTTGCAAAGGGCAAGGCGGACGGCATCCTGATCGCGGGATATGACGGGGGAACCGGCGCTTCGGCGTTGACCTCGATCAAAAATGCGGGTTGTCCCTGGGAGATCGGCTTGGCCGAGACCCAGCAGACACTCGTCGAGAACGATCTCCGAGGTCGCATTCGACTCCAGGTCGATGGTGGATTCAAGACCGGTCGCGACGTCGTCATCGGCGCGCTGATGGGCGCTGACGAGTTCGGTTTCGCGACTGCACCGCTCGTCGCATTGGGCTGCGTCCTAATGCGCGTCTGTCATCTGAATACCTGTCCCGTTGGCATCGCAACACAACGGCCAGAGCTGCGCGCGAAATTCGCCGGTCAACCGGAGAACGTCACGAGATTCTTCTTCTTCATTGCGGAACAAGTCCGCGAACTCATGGCCAAGCTCGGTTATCGGACGATGGACGAGATGATCGGAGAGGTCGATCGACTCGAGACACGCAAGTCGATCAATCATTGGAAGGCATCTGGTCTCGACCTCTCAGACCTGCTCTACAAATCCGATCTTCGCCACGACAGGCGTCATACGGGTCGGCAGGACCATGGGCTCGAACACGCCCTGGACATGAAGCTGCTCGAATTGGCCGAACCCGCTCTGTCTAATGGATCGAAGGTCAGGATCGAACTGCCGATCGGAAACGTCAATCGCGCCGTCGGCACGATTCTCGGTTCGGAGGTTTCTCGAAAATACGGTCTAGCGGGACTGCCGGATGGCACGATCGAGATCGAGTTCAAGGGATCGGCCGGCCAGAGCCTTGCGGCATGGCTACCAAAGGGCATTCAGATTCGCGTCGAGGGTGATGCGAACGACTATGTCGGCAAGGGCTTGTCGGGAGGACGCGTGATCGTGCGCGCACCGGCGACCGCGACGTATGAGCCGACCGAGAACATCATTGCGGGCAACGTGCTGCTCTACGGTGCGACCGGCGGGGAGGCCTTTTTCCACGGACTGGTCGGCGAGCGTTTCTGTGTCCGAAACTCTGGTGCGGAAGCGGTGGTAGAAGGTGTTGGGGATCATGGCTGCGAGTACATGACGGGGGGGCGCGCAATCATCCTCGGTCCGACCGGGCGAAATTTCGCGGCGGGCATGAGCGGCGGGATCGCCTACGTGCTGGACGAAGACGGCGGATTTGCGGATCGATTGAATCCGCTGGCAGCGGTCGATCTCGAGCCCTTGGACGATGCCGATGTCGAGTACCTCCAGAAAATGCTGCGAAAACACTTCGACTACAGCCGCAGCCGCCGGGCAGACGACATCTTGCGAAAGTGGGAGACCTTTGCGCCGAAATTCGTGAAGGTGTACCCGCAGGAGTATCGCGCAGCGCTCGAAGCGCTCGCCGATCAGAACGAAGAGACCGGCGGACCGGCATAACTCCGGTCCACTCCACCCGGCGTGCTCCCCGGTGAGCAGCCGAAGAGTTACTCGTTGAGGCAGACGATTCCATGGCGAAGCCGACAGGATTTCTCGAGACGAAGAGACAGGGCGCGAGTTACCGCCCCGCCAGCGAGCGCACCAAGGACTTCAAGCAAGTCATGCTGGAGATTCCCGACGAGACGCTCCGGGGGCAGGCCGCGCGCTGCATGGACTGTGGCGTGCCCTTCTGTAGCAATCCGAACAATGGGCGGGGCGGCTGTCCTCTGGGCAACGTCATTCCCGATTGGAACGACCTCGTCTACCGCGGGAAATGGGAAGAGGCGATTTCGCGATTGCACTCGACCAACAATTTTCCCGAGTTCACGGGCTCCGTCTGCCCCGCGCCGTGCGAGGCGGCCTGCGTACTGGCAATCAACGATGACCCCGTCACGATCAAGAACATCGAACTCAAGATCGTGAGCCATGCGTGGGACAACGGCTACATCCGAGCCGTCGTTCCGGAGAGGCGATCCGGGCGATCCGTTGTGGTCGTCGGGTCGGGCCCGGCCGGACTGGCCTCCGCACAGCAGCTCTGTCGCGCTGGCCACACGGTGACGGTTTTCGAGAAGAGTGATCGGATCGGAGGCCTGCTTCGCTACGGGATCCCCGAGTTCAAGATGGAAAAGAGGATCATCGATCGACGTCTCGAACAGATGAAGGAGGAGGGCGTTTCCTTCCAGACCGGCGTCCACGTCGGCTCGGATCTATCCGCCTCCGATCTGCGGAAGAATTTCGACGCGGTATTGCTGTGTATGGGTGCTGAGACGCCTCGTGACCTGCCCGTCGACGGACGCGTTCTCGACGGCGTGCACTTCGCGATGGATTTTCTTCCCCAGGCCACCATGCGCGTCCACGGAGACACGTTGCCACCCGATCAGGACATCCTGGCTGGCGGAAAACACGTCGTCGTTTTGGGCGGCGGCGATACCGGTTCGGATTGTGTGGGGACGAGCCATCGACAGGGCGCGCTGTCCGTCACTTCGCTCGAACTCCTCGAAGAACCGCCGGAGGCGCGCAACCCAAGTACACCCTGGCCGATGTGGCCGGTCATCGCGCGCAGTTCGAGTTCGCACGATGAAGGCGGTGTTCGAAAGTTCGCGATGATGACCAAGGGATTTTCGGGGGTAAATGGCCACGTCGAACGGCTTCACGGGATCGAGATTCGGTTTGGCGATCCTGATGCGTCGGGTCGACCCTCGATCGAGGAAGTGCCGGGCAGTGAGTTCGAGATACAGGCGGACCTCGTTCTGCTCGCGCTCGGCTTTCTGGGGCCTGTACAGCCGGGTTTGATCGAAGATCTCGGGCTGAAGCTCGATCCACGCGGCAACGTTGAAACGCAAATGAATGACTTTCGAACGTCAGAGCCTGGGGTTTTCGCCGCAGGTGATTGTCGGCGTGGTCAGAGTCTCGTTGTCTGGGCCCAATGGGAAGGGCGAGAGGCAGCGAGTGTTGTCGATCGTTACCTGAAGGGTCAGTCGCGACTTCAGTCGAGGAGCACGCCCGGCAATTTTCCGGGCTAGACCGCCGCGAGTTTGCTGTAGACGGTCACAAATATTCGGCCAACGCTTCTCGACTACGGACGGATCCGACTGTCGATCAGGTTTCGCCTTTTTTTGAGCCCTGCGACTTTCTGTTTCCTATGTTCGCGATTTTGGTGCCGGATACTGAGCGTCGTTTACGCCGGTCAAGGTTACCCATGCACGTAAATCTGTGCGCCCTTCCTTGCGCGATCGTGTAGTCTAATCGCATGAGCGCTGGCAATCGCATCGATGGGGATACGTCGCAAGTCAATCGATATGATTTCGATCGGCTCGAGCAATCCATCGAGTTTCTCATCGACGAACACCAACGACTTTCCGGTGAACGCGAAGCGTTGCTTTCGGAGTTGGTCGATCGTGAGCATCAAATTTCGATGCTCGAGTCTCGGCTCGAAGAGGAGCGCAACAAGCGCGCAACCGCGGTCGAAGGCGTCGACAAAATTCTCGGCCGATTGGAGCAGCTACGAACGAGTGTGGCAACAGCTGCAGAGGCCAGCTCATGAGCAAGAAATCGGTTGCGGTTCGAATCGCGGGTCATGACTACAAGATTCTGAGCGACGGTGATCCGGCTTCTCTCCAACAGGTTGCAAGTTATGTCGATCACGCGATGAATCGAGTTCGCGAGCGCACGGGCACGGTCGACACTTTCGACGTTTCCGTGTTGACTTGTCTCAACCTGGCCCGTGAAATTCTGGCGCTCCGCCAGGAGAAGAAAGAATCCGTCGAGGACAACAGAATGCGTTCGCTGATCGAGCGCGTCGAAACGGTTCTAGGTGGCGAGCGTTCGTCGGGCGCGGTCGCGGATCACGTCGCGGCGATTGTCACGGACGTCACCGGCGCCGAAGTGGTTGACGTCGCTGACTCGAAAGGTGGCGCCCAACACGCGCCGACGCGCGACTCCGACGACGTTGACTCGGCGCGTACCCTCGATCTACCGAGTTTCGAGTCGCTTCGTGAGCGAACGACCGCGGCGTCCGGTGCGCGTGGTGAGGCCGCGGCCGAGGACTCGATGCCCGAGGCCCGCGTTGCCTCAGGTGGACGCGAGCGCGCTTCCTAGCGCGAATAGGGCCAGTGGCGATTCCTTCGTTGGACGCTCGGAAAAAGCGGTTACGCCAGGCCATGCGGGGCGTGTGCGCGTCGTTCTCTGCTGAACAGGCGCTTTCCGCGGGCGAGGCAATTTCAGATGAGTTGTCGGCATGGTCTGGCTGGTCGACGGCATCCGTCGTGGCCGTCTTCGCGACACTGCCTGGAGAGGTCGATACACGACCAATAACCCAGTTGGTTCTGCGAGACGGCAAGCGGTTGGTGTTTCCGCGAATGCTTGCGGGGTCGACGCTGGAGTTCGTGGTCGTCGAAGATCCAGAATCTCTGCAGCCCGGGCGCTACGGTGTGCTCGAACCCGATCGCAAAAATCCGGCGCTGTCGATCGGCGGGGATACTGTCGTCTGCGTTCCGGGTCTCGCGTTCGATCACGCCGGCGGACGTCTTGGACGAGGGGCGGGCTATTATGATCGGGCTCTTGCGGTGTCTGAGCGGACGAGCGGGCGGCCCCGATTGATTGGGGTCGGATTCGCACGCCAGATCATCGAGTCGGTCCCGACGGGCCCGCTCGACGTACGCATGGATGTCGTAGTCACTGAAGCGGGCCTCTTGCAGGTGGAGTGATCCACAGCGTGTGTGCAACGAATGAAGGTCGGAGGCAATTGGATAGAGATGACAGGAGCGCAGCGGAGCAAAGAGGTCGAACGCCAGCTCGCGGTCATGCGCGCGGGGTCGGTGGATTTTTACGGCGAAGAGGAACTCGCGCAGCGCCTCGATCTGCGGTTGAAGGAAGGGCGCCCATTGCGAGTCAAGCTGGGGATGGATCCGTCGTCGGCAGATATTCATCTCGGACACAGCGTTGTGCTCATGAAGCTCCGTCGTTTCCAGGAGCTCGGCCATACGCCGATCTTCCTGGTAGGCGACTTTACGGCCCGCATCGGTGATCCCTCCGGTCGCAACAAGGCGAGGCCGTCGCTCGATGCGGACCAGGTCGAGCGGAACGCCAAGACCTATGTGTCGCAGGTGGCAAGGGTCCTCGATGTCAGCGCGATCGAAGTTCGTTTCAACGGGGAGTGGATGGATTCGATGGAGCCCAGCGATTTCATTCGCCTTTGCTCCCAAGCGACCGTCGCGAGGATGCTCGAGCGAGACGATTTCGCGAAGCGCTACGCCGCGGAGGTGCCCATCTACATTCACGAGTTTCTCTATCCCTTCGTCCAGGGCTATGACTCCGTCGCGCTGGAAGCCGACGTCGAGCTGGGGGGGACCGATCAGACGTTCAATCTCCTGATGGGACGGGAGATCCAGCGCAGCTACGGGCAGGAGCCTCAGGCGGTGATCACGCATCCGCTTCTCGTGGGCCTCGATGGGCGGGAAAAGATGAGCAAGAGCCTCGGCAACAGTATTGGGATCACCGATGTGGCCAACGACATGTACGGCAAGGTGATGAGTATTCCAGATGATGCGATGCGGGAATGGTGTCGCGTGCTCTCCGCTGGGGAATGGACGGATCTGGCGGAATCGCTCGAGCAGCTCGCTGGAGGCGAGGGCGATCCAATGACCTTGAAACATGGCCTCGCACATCGAATCGTGGCGCGAATTCACGACCAAGCGGCCGCCGAATCGGCTGAGGCGAATTTCCAGCGCGTCGTTCAACGGAAAGAGATTCCAGAAGACATCCCGGCCATCGGCCTCGTCCTGGGCGATCGCACCGCGCTCAAGCTCTTCGAGATGCTCGTCGAGGCCAAGCTCGCACCGAGCAAGAGTGAAGCGCGGCGTCTGGTACAGCAGGGGGCTGTATCAGTCGACAAAGAGCGGCAGGAGGATCCTACCCAGACGTTCGAGCCGGGAGAAGTACTGGTGCAGGTCGGGAAACGACGTTTTGCTCGAGTCCAAATTCGACCCTGACTCGAAAAATGGCCTCGAATCCCCGAGGGTTCTCAAGAAACCTTCTAAACGCGATAGAAAGTCCCTTGACCCGCATGCGCCACTCACGTAAATTGCGGCCCCGCCGTGGAGATCGTTCACGGTGAGATTCCTGGCCGACGTTCATTCATATGACGGGTACAGGTTTGTCTGCGGGAGTTCTGAACAAGCTCCCGGGGCCTCGGTTGCTCTTTGAAAACTGAATAGCGTGTGGTCCGCCCAGTCGGGGATACTCGGCGACGCGGATCGAGACAACAAAACCATGTCCCCTTGCAGGACAAGTCAGGCCGTGAGGTCTGCCGGTCCTGCTCGAGATTATGATCGTTTGCTGTGGCCGAGGCGAAAGCCGAGTCCACTTGTAAATGATCAGCCAATTTTAAACTGGAGAGTTTGATTCTGGCTCAGGACGAACGCTGGCGGCGTGCTTTAGACATGCAAGTCGTACGAGAAAGCCTCTTCGGAGGTTAGTAAAGTGGCGCACGGGTGAGTAACACGTGGATAATCTGCCCTTTGGCTTGGGATAACCCCGGGAAACCGGAGCTAATACCGAATAAGACCACGATGACTTCGGTCGACGTGGGAAAAGGTGGCCTCTTCTTGAAAGCTACCGCTTATGGATGAGCCCGCGTTTGATTAGCTTGTTGGTGAGGTAACGGCTCACCAAGGCGACGATGGGTAGCCGGCGTTAGAGCGCGACCGGCCACACTGGGACTGAGACACTGCCCAGAGCCCTACGGGGCGCTGCAGTGGGGAATCTTCCGCAATGGGCGAAAGCCTGACGGAGCGACGCCGCGTGGACGAAGAATGCCGAGAGGTTGTAAAGTCCTTTTATATGCGAAGAATAATGCCTGTAGGTAATGACAGGCAGATGACGTTAGCTTATGAATAAGCTCCGGCCAATTACGTGCCAGCAGCCGCGGTAACACGTAAGGAGCGAGCGTTGTTCGGAATTATTGGGCGTAAAGGGCGTGTAGGCGGTTAATTAAGTCTTGTTTGAAAGACCGATGCTCAACATCGGAAACGGACAGGAAACTGATTGACTAGAATCCGGTAGGGAAATGTGGAATTTCTAGTGTAGGGGTGAAATCTGTTGAT
>JAQBEG010000063.1:0-4608 GCA_032123985.1 Deltaproteobacteria bacterium | reverse complement strand
TTGTCGTGAATCTCAGGCGCGAAGACGTCGCTGACCCGCTGCAGAACGTATTCCAGATCGTCCGCGCGTACATGAAAGCTTCGATGTAGCAGGCCTCCAGACAAGGGTCGAATCTCGACCGGGCCGGCAAGCTGAGGAAATGCCCTCCGAACGATGTCCGGAAGCTCGCGCGAATCCGTACCGTCCGACCATTTGATAGGCGCTTCATCGCGCGGTCCGAGCGTCATTGCATTGGACACGCTACTGGATCGGTGCCTTGGCGACCAATCGTGAACCTATTCTTGATCCGGCGCGAAGGCTCACCAACGCGGGCGGACTCAATCGTCCCAGATCTTCCTGTTCTCCGAAATCGTCGATCGCGAAAGTCGCGACGTCACTCGCCTTCCGCGGAGTGATGTCAACATTCTGGGACAATCCGACACACCTTACGGAGAATACGGATATGCCTCTTCGTACCCACGATCGCTAGAAGTCTGCTGTTCAGAGTTGAAGATCGAGGCTACGCTTTCGTCTACATCGCACGGAAATGCTGATCAACACGCAGCAGGGAGGCGGGCATGCGTCAGGCACCTAGCGTCGAGAGACGCCTCATCCTCACGCTTTTTGTGATCGCCAGCATCGCCATCGGAGGCGTGCTCGCCATCCTTCCCTACCGACTCTACTCGCGCGACATCCAACAAGCATCGGCGGATGCCCATCGACTTTCGAGCGTCGTCCACGTGGCGCTGAGTCACGCGCTGCTAAGAGAGGAACTCGATCAGGCTTCGCTCACCGATCTCGTGAATCGGCTGCAGGGAATGGGGAACGTCGAGGTTCGCCTGCGAAGTCTCGAGCCTGGCGAACTGCACCCGGCCGCGACCTCTGGCAAGGGATCGAGTACTCGCCGAGACACCGAGCTCGTCTACATTGCTCCACCCATTGTGGATCGATTGGGCAAGACCTGGCTCGCGACGATGGAATTCGACCTCTCGCCGATGAAGCGACGCTCGATCCAACTGATCACCGATCTCGTCCTCGCGGTCGCGATCGGGTCGTTGGGCTTCTCCGCGGTGATCTTTCTTCTGATTCGTCGCACATTGCTTGTGCCTGTTCATTCGATCACCGAACGGATCAGCGAAATCGCGGACGGCCAGGGCGGCGCGCACATCAAGATGCCGGAATTCGCGAGCGAGGAGATGATCGTGCTCGCGCGCGAGATCGAACGAGCTTGCGAGGCCCGCGGATCGGCCTGATCTCGTGGGTGGCACACCATCCGACCACGGCGACGTTCAAGGAAGATCGCTGCGCCTGAAGATCGCAAACCCCAAGACTGCACTCAGACTGCCTAGCGCCACGGGGTAGGCCAGCGCGTACGCGATATAGCCCTGAGTCCCGAACAAGTCCAAAATGACGAAAGCCGATGGGCCGAGCAAAATCATGCTCGGATCGAAGAGCATCATGGCAGCCGTACGAAAAACCTGAAGCGGGTTCGCCAGTGCGATCGAGATGGCGATCTGCGGCTCTACCTGTTGCTGCACGATGACGCCCAGGAGGATGATGTCGAGGAAAAGCACCATTATTAGCCATACGAAGAACGCCGCTCCCTGCGCAACGTCGGTCGAGCGCGCGACGGTCGAAATCAGCATCGCGATCCCGAGAAAACACCAGCAAAGTGCGGCCAGCAAGGCGGTGTAGAGTCCGAAGAGGCTCCATGGAACGGGAATCTCCTGGAGCAGCGCCCATCCCGCTGCACCGGCCATCGCGAGAAAGACCGGCGCGAAGATCACGACGAAACGCCCGATCATCTTCCCCCAGAACCATCCCGCAAGTGACACTGGAAGCGAGAGCAGATATTCGAAGACGCCCGCTTCCCGATCTCCGGCGAGCGAGCGTACGGTCGTAATCAGAACGAAGATCGGCAAGATCGCCATGCAGATCTGGATATACGTAACCAGCAGCCGAGACAATCCCAGGAATCCGAGGATCTGTGACTCCGTGAGTCCAAAAACGAAAAGCAGCCCCACCAATCCGCCAAAAATAATCGAATAGAGAGAGAACCAGCGCGCCCGGAGAGCCTCGGACACGTCGAGTCGCGCGACTCGCCAGAGATCCGATCCATCACTCGACGATCGCTCCATCATCGGCGAGGGTGAAGCCAGCGCGGTTACAGACGCGTCCGACAATCGATCGTCCGCCTCGAATGCATCTACACGTTCAGTCAACGGCTAGTCCCTCGCGTGATCCTGCTGATCCGTGTTTTGGAGAGGCCCCAACCTGCGACCTGCGGCCATTCTCTTTCTCGCGGACACGCTCCTGGACCTCGCTGAGCGTCAGGCCCTGATCTGCGACCCCGAATCCATAAGCCATCGGTGTCGACAAACCCTCCTCGAAGCGCCCGGTACGAGCATCGATCCACTCCGAGTTGGTGGCCTCTTTCACCCATACCTCCGGGCCCTGCTCACTTCCAGCGAGTAGTCCTTGCTCGTCGAGCCAGAACAGTGCGCATCCCAGATCGTCGAAAGCGCGGGTCGTCCGCTCGCCGATTTTTCGAATCTGCGTTGCATGACGTCGCTCGCTAATCACCATCTGACATTGCTCACATGTTTGTCGATCCCAATGAATCTCGCCCGGCCCCGTAGTCGAACCTGGCCGGCATCCAGCCAGCGGCGAAACGAGAATGAGAAATGCGATGAGAGTGACGACCTTGCCCGGCGACGACTCAGCCACCGGAATGCTCGCTCGATTCCAATCGGAGGTTCCGAATCAACCCGGAATAGCGCGCGAGCATACCCAGGAATCGAAGGCGATCCGGGCCGGGAATGCTGCCGTCGAAACAAAGTCCGCCCGCCTGCTCCGCGAATCCCCACTCCGCGAGCGTTCGCGCGGCGCTCACCTCGGGTCGACAGAGTTCGAGGTGGCATTGAATAACGTCATCGAGAGCGCCCGATTCAGCCACGTGGTCATCTAGACAAATCTGGCCGTGGTCCAACTCCACGACACGCTGCACGAGCTGCGCCACCTCATCCAGGCGGTGACTCGAGATCAGCATCGTCGCATGCTGGCTGCGCTCGGCCAATAGCTCGAAGAAGGTTCGGCGCGCATCGGGGTCCAGGTTGGCCGCCGGCTCATCCATGATCAGCAGATTCGTATCTCGCCCTAGTGCGACAGCAATCAAGAGCTTCTGTTTCTGTCCGCCCGAAAGCTTCGAGAAGATGCGATTTCGAAGCGCCTCGGCGTCGAGGCCCAGACGCCTGGCCACTTCCACCATGCGTGCGGGCGCCGCACCGCAAAGACCCGCGGAGAAATGGATCAGCTGCCCCACCGTGAGTCCCAGGGGAGGCGGAAGTTGCGGCACGAATCCCGCCCGCCGGAGAACTTCTCGACGCTCGACCCTGGGTGATAGGCCGTCGATCTCGATCTCGCCTTCGTAGTTGTACTGTCCGAGGAGACAGCGAATGAGCGTCGTCTTACCCGCGCCGTTCGCGCCTACTAGCGCGACTCGTTGCTGCGACGAAATCTCGAGCGAAAGACGATCTAGCACGCGCGCTCGTCCAAAGGACTTGGAGACCCGTTCGATTGCAATCGTCATAGGAGCGAACCCAGACCTTTGACCTTGAAGTCCAAGGACTTGGTCGGACAGATATCGACACAGAGACCGCAGCGCGTGCAGTCTGGGCCCACGTCGACATGAGAGTCCTCGGCTCGGCCCTTGATCGTCAGATCGAGCACATGAGGGACCTCGCATACCTTGCGACATTCACCCTCATGGGCACAGGCTTCCAGCTTGTACTCGATCCGAATCGGGGCAAACACACCAATCACGCCATATGTGAGACCGATGGGACAAACGTATCGGCACCAGGCTCGACGTGCGTAGACGACCTCGAACGAGAGCAGCAGCAGAACCCAGAGAAGCGCCAGGCTCGGACCGTAAATGGTCGCGCGGCTCAGGATGCCGATCGGGTTGAGCGTGAGAAAAAGCGTCTGCCCGGTCAGCAGCGCCAACAAAGCGAAGACGACCCACATCACGCTTCGGATGCCCCTGTGCATGGGGTGGTCGAAGACGATTCCGCGATCGGCCAGTTTCTGATGAAGCATTTCGGCCCACTCGGCGACGAGATGATAGGGACATACCCACGAGCAATAGGCCCGGCCCCCGATCAACCCCCAGAGCAACATCACCGTCACCGCACCGATCACGAGATTGATCGGAATGTGGTGCTGCGCGAGTGCGATCAAGAAGCTCGAGTAGATATCGGCCATGTGAAAGCCGAGGAAACGCGATGCCGTCAACGAGCCCTCTACGAGCTGAACATCGAGCCAGAAGGAGAGCGTAAAAAGTAGATTGATGCCGATCAGCACCGCCCAGCGGCGATTACGCCAGGTGTGAACGGTTTGCGCGGCTGCGATTTCCTCGATGAGCTGTTGGATCTCGACGCCACGACCGCGCTTTCGGCCATGAAGGACTTCCGCGGCATCGGTTTTGTGCGTGGGCTTCTGCGGCTCGCGACCGAACATCATGCCGACATCAGTGAGCAGGCTCATGTTCGAACCTCCTCTCCGAAAGGATCCACGACGATGCATGTCGGCTCCTCTGGACAAACCATCTGGCACACGCCACACCCAACG
>JAQBEG010000062.1:0-3581 GCA_032123985.1 Deltaproteobacteria bacterium | reverse complement strand
CTGTCCGATGTCGAGCCGGAACGGATCGGCTGCGATCTGGTAGGCGAGGCGCTCGGCGGCGAATCGGCGTCGGTCGATCAGCGAAACCGTCAGCGCGCGCAGGCTCGCGTCCAGTATGCCTTCGTCGCGAAGTCCAGCCAGAAAGAAGGGTTCACGGAGCGCCGGAGGGAGCTTCGTCCGTGCCTCCTCTTCGACGACCAACACACGC
Organism: Deltaproteobacteria bacterium; assembly: GCA_032123985.1. Taxonomy (GTDB): domain Bacteria; phylum Myxococcota_A; class UBA9160; order UBA9160; family UBA4427; genus UBA4427. The sequence continues at coordinate 3,373 of JAQBEG010000062.1, read as the reverse complement.
TGGCCGGTCTTCCCGATTCGCGCCGCTGCGACGAGGGCTGGGATACCGCTACCGAGGATGAGCGCATCCCAACGCCGTGCGCGAGGTGCTTCACTCGAGTCCAGCATCGGTATTTCGACCATTGGATCGCTACTCGCTCGCTAGAAATCCCGGATCGAAGAGGATGGCGGGCTCGTCGTCATCCTTGCGTTCGACCACGCCGATTCGGTAGCCGCGCTCGCCCAGTCCCTGTAGGCGCTGCAGGACGTCGTCGGTGCTTTCGGCGGGGACGATTGCGATCATGCCGATGCCGCAGTTGAAGACACGCAAGAGCTCGGTCTCGGGCAGTTCCCCTGCCTTGGCGATCCATTCGAACACATCCGGGCGCGGCCAGGCTTTGGTGTCGACTCGCGCCCGCACACCCGCCGGTAAGATTCTCGGAATATTGCCCGAGAAACCGCCTCCGGTGACATGGATCATGCCGTGGACCTCGAAGTCTCGGATCACGTTCAGCAGTGGTTTCACGTAGATCCGCGTCGGTGAGATCAGCGCGCTCGCCAGGCTCGTGCGAAGTCCCGCCGGTTGATCGAAGAGATCGAATTTCCCTGCTTTGATGCCAGCATCCAGGACTGCGCGAACCAGCGAGTAGCCATTGCTGTGAAATCCGCTCGAGGCCAGTCCAATCAGAACGTCGCCCTCTGCGATCATCGAGCCGTCGATGACCTGATCCCGTTCCACGACGCCCACACTGAATCCGACGATCTCCAGCTCCCCCTTGGGATAGACACCCGGCATCGTCGCGGTCTCACCGCCGATCAGAGCGGCGCCCGCCCGACGGCAACCTTCGGCGACGCCCCGAAGTGCATCACCCGCGATGGTCTTGTCCAGATTGGCCATTGCGATGTAGTCGAGGAAGATGATCGGCTCGGCGCCCTGCACGACGAGGTCGTTCACGACCATGGCCACGCAGTCGATGCCGATCGTGTCGTAGCGTCCGATCTGGGCGGCGAGTTTGAGCTTCGTTCCGACGCCGTCGGTGGCGGCCACGAAGACCGGGTTCTTGTATCGGTCGGGCGCCTTGAACATGCCCGCGAATCCACCGATCGAACTGAGGACTTCGGGGCGAAAGGTGCTTTTCGCGATTTCCTTCACGTCTTCGATGAAGGATTCGTCGTGATCGAGATCGACTCCGGCGGCCGCGTAGGCGGGCGCGGGGGTGTCCGAGAAGAGCTTGTTTTGAGGATCAGAGGGTCGGGTCACGGCCCGAGTGATAGGCAAAGGCCCTTTGGCCGTCAATCTTCCGTGCTCCGGGACGCGGCCCTGGCCCAGGTGTGCTTCAGAGCGCGAACGGGTTTTGGGGCAGGCAGGCATCAATCGGCTAGGCTCGACCTGTGACGATCTCGGTCGTGATTCCGACACTCGACGAAGCCTCTGGCATCGTTCGAACCGTCGAGAGCGTGGTTGGTCCGGGGATCGAAGTCATCGTGGTCGATGGCGGCAGTCGGGACGAAACCTGTCGCCTCGCCATAGAAGCCGGAGTTAGGGTTCTCGTGAGTGAGCGAGGACGCGCCCGCCAGCTCCGGATGGGCGGTGAAAAGTCGACAGGGGACGTGGTCCTCTTTCTGCATGCTGACACTCATCTCGAGTCCGGTTGGCAGGACGAGGTGTTACGAGCTCTGTCCGATCCGGCGTGCGCCGGGGGCGCCTTCGCCTTCCGCTTTGCGGAACGTGGTGCACGCGAGCGTTGGATCGAACGGGGAGTCGCGCTGCGGGTTGCGTTCTTTCGGTTGCCTTATGGCGACCAGGCGCTCTTCGTGCGCCGCAGTGTGTTGGAGCGAATGGGCGGAATACCGATCGTACCGATGATGGAAGACCTTGATCTCGTCCGCGCAATCAAGCGAGTTGGGCGATTGCAGATGCTCGAGCTCACCGCGACGACGTCTTCGCGCCGATATGTTCAGGGCGGCGCATTGCGCACCGTTCTTCTGCATCAGCTTGCGCTGTTGGGCTGGTGGCTGGGATTCGATCGCGAGCGTCTCGCGGAACGGATGGGTCGATGAGCGCTGGCGCACAGGTCCGTTCGGCGGCCGAGACCGGCGATTCGCACGTTCGTCACGCGCTGCGTCGGCTGTCCGTCTACTTGAGGCGGAACTGGCGGTACTACACGCTGTGGTACTTCGTCATCCTGCTCTACGCGGCGACGTTCAGCGCACTGCCGCTCGCCGTGGGTTCGGCGATCGGAGGCTTGATCGACGCGAACGTGAGCCGGGGGGAAGTGTTCGAGCGTTGTTGGGTCATCGCGCTCGTCGCCATCGCGGGTGGCGCATTGCGTTTCTACTCGCGGTTGCTCGTCTTCAATGCAGCCCGTGAGGTCGAATACGAGATCCGGAACGATCTCTTCGAACACCTCCAGAAGCTTCCGCAGTCCTTTTATTTTCGCTGGCGAACCGGCGATCTGATGAGTCGCTGCGTAAATGACCTGAACTCGGTTCGGATGCTGCTGGGCCCGGGACTTCTCTCGGTGGCCCAAAGTCCGATTCTCTTCATTGGCGCGTTCATCGGGATGTGCACGCTGAGCGTGAAACTCGCAGTCCTGATGATGCTTCCCTATCCGCTCTTCATTCTTCTGTCGCGTCTAGTAGGAGGTCGTCTCTATCCAAGGAGTCTTGCAACACAACGTTCACTGGCCGACATGTCGAATTTCGTGCAAGAGAGCATCGCCGGAATCGCGGTAGTGAAGGCCTATGCGATGGAGGACGATCGAGCTTCGCGCTTCGCCACTGCGAATGAGAACCTTCGGCGGGTCCAGTTGAGTCTCGTTCGGGCATTTGCAGCGATGCCCGCGCTGACGGGACTGCTTCCCGCGGCAGGGCTGGGTCTGGTGATTGTCGTAGGGTTGGGCGAGATCTCCGCTGGGAGAATGGAAGTAGGCGGACTGTTCTCATTCACCATTTACGTCCGAATGTTGACGTTTCCGACCTTCATCATGGGGTTCGCGATTAGTCTCGTGCAGCGGGGTGCATCAGCGATGCAGCGCATCGACGAGATTCTCTCCGTCGAACCCTCGATCGCGGACCGCCCGGACAGCGCCGACGTCGAGTCGTTCGCGGGCTTGATCGAGTTCCGAGATCTCTCGTTCAGGTACAACGACGATGCGCGTGACAAAGCGCTCGATTCGATCTCGCTCGTCATACCTGCCGGTAGCTCGCTCGGTGTCGTAGGTCCGGTCGGCGCTGGCAAATCTACGCTCGCCTCGATCATTCCGCGGCTCTATGAAGTCGAGGACGGACATGTCTTCATCGACGGTGTGGACATCAATCGGATTCGTTTGTCGAGCTTGCGGTCGGCCATCGCGATGGTTCCACAGGACTCGTTTCTCTTTTCACTGCCATTG
>JAQBEG010000061.1:0-3794 GCA_032123985.1 Deltaproteobacteria bacterium | reverse complement strand
TGTATTGCGAAGACTGCGAAGTTTCCGGCCAACCGAGTCGTCTGTGGGTTCGCGCCGAGATCGAGATCTCGTCTGCGCGCGGTCCGGAGACTCAACATTATCTCGAGTGCATGAACTGCGGATTCCGCTTCAAGAGCTGTATGGAAGACCATATGGAAGCCGTCGACGAAGAGGAGTGGCGACGTTTCGTTGACGAAGCGGCCGGGACCTCAGACCTCCGATCCCCTGTCCGCTAAGTCCAATTGCAATTCAGAGTTGCAATTCAGAGTTGCAATTCATGGTCGCACTTCAGAATCGCTAGTCGGAGGCGCCCGGGATGGATCGGCCTGATCGGGAAATGGCCCGGACCGCGATCGAAAACCTTCTATTTGCCTATGCAGAACGAATCGATGCTGGAGATTTCGCCGGTGTCGGAGAACTCTTCGCGAGGGCGCGGCTGCTCGGTCCGACGGGCGATCTCTTGGGGACGGGCAGCGCCGAGATCAAGGCAATTTACGACAATTCGACGCGGGTCTACGAGGATGGCAGCCCGATGACTCAACATGTTACGACGAACGTGATCCTGAACTTTGGAGAGAATGGACAGTCAGCCCGGACTCGCGCGCGTTTCACAGTGATGCAAGCGCTTCCCGACTTTCCTCTCCAATGCATCATCACTGGTTATTACGAAGATCAATTCGCTCATGACGAATCGGACGGCTGGTATTTCATCGAGCGGTGCATGAAGCCGAAGCTTCTTGGCGATCTGTCGCGCCATCTGAACTAGCAACTCGCGGACGCATAGTGGGGGCTGCGAATGTTCGGGAGGTATTGGCCTCGACGGGTCGGGCCAGCTGAACCGCTCGCCGCCGCACTGCTCGATCACCATCGGAGTGGTCGTCCGAAGCGGGTTCATGCAACCCGCGCCGATGGCGTTTCGTTTGCGATCGAGACCGAGGAGTATTTCACGCTCGAGGGGTCACTTGCGAATCTCGATACGCTTTCGCTAAATCGATGTCGTGGACGCGTGTTGGACGTCGGTGCGGGTGCTGGAAGGCACGCGTTGGCGCTCCAGGCTATGGATCGGGAAGTCGTGGCGATCGATGTCAGCGAGATCTGTACGTCGTTATGTCTAGAGCGCGGCGTACGCGACGCGCGAACCTTCGATGTGATGAGTCTCGACTCGGCCGAGCCACTCGGACGCTTCGATTCGATCTTCTTTGGGATGCAAACGATCGGAGTCGCTGGCGGCGTCACGCCGCTCCGAAAGCTCCTGACGCGATTGCGATACTGTCTCGAACCGGCCGGCGAGATCATCGTAGATTCGAGCGCATTGCGCGAGCCGTGGGAGGGTGACGAAGAGGATCAATCGCCGTCGCGCGGCGAGATCGTCTTGTCGACGCGCTACCGAGGTTGGCGAGGTGCTCCCTTTCCCTGGGTCTATCTCGCGGAGCCCGATCTGGCGGATATCGCTGCTGCTGCCGGTTTCGAGATGGAGACCGTGGGAAGCGTCGATAGTGGTGAGTACCTCGCAATACTGCGGGTGAGACCCGGAGCTGATCCGGAGTAAGTTGGCCTTGCGCTAGGATTTCCGGCTTGCTCGAAGGGAGATGCGGTGGGCGGACTGCCGGATATGAATGCGCGAGACAGTCGTGGGCTGTCGCGGATTTTTCGGTACTACGCCGAGGTCGAGACGCCGCGCATGGACTCGCGCGTCTATACCGTCTATTCGTTCGGTGTGGCTGAGGATTCGGCACTGCTCGATTTGTGCTCGCAGATCGGAGTTGGGCAGCCGCCGCCCAATATTCTCTACGCATCGGTTCAGGATCTGCTCCTCGACGATTCTGAGGCGAGCCCCGAAGCCGAAGCGCTTGCGGTCTTCTATCCCGCGATCACTGGGCGACCAATACCCGACCATTCTCCATGGGAGGCCTTTCGAGCATTTTGCCTCACTCATGTCGATCAACTCGAGAGCAATCTTCGCACTGGGCGGACGCAGACCTGTATCGTTCATCGATGCGCGAGCGTGCTTCCGGCGTTGGCGACACTTCCGAGGATCCGAGCGGCGAATGGAAGGGTCGCGCTGCTCGAGATTGGTCCGAGCGCGGGTCTGAATCTACGACTGGATCGTTACCGATACGACTACGGAAACGGTGTCGTCTGGGGTGAGCCGAGCGCAACACCGCTGCTCGTTTGTGAGACGCGGGGTGATCTCGCGCCGCCGATGCCCGAAGCGCTCGACGTCGTGGCGCGTCGGGGGCTCGACCTCAATCGAATCGATCTCGATGACCCGAAGCAGATTCGCTGGCTGCGCGCGCTGATCTGGCCCGAGCATGCGGAACGGGCGCGGGTGATGAATGAGGCGCTTGCGCAGGCAACGACGGTTCCGATCGAGATCGAAGAGGGCGATGCGACGCACGAGATCGAAGCCCACATCGATCGTCTCCCTGCGGATGCTCCTCGGGTGCTCTTTGCGACCCACGTCTTCTATCAGATTCCGCGCGAGGGCCGATTTAGCATCCTCGATGGAATTACACAGGCGAGCCGCGAGCAGCCGGTCGATCTCATCGTGGTGGACTCGACGGGCGAGGGCGATTCGCGGATCGATTGGTTCAGTTTCGAGGCTGGAGAGCGAACGGACCGAATGACGCTGGCTCGCGCGGATTCTCACGGGCGCTGGATTGATTGGGGCGCACAATAGTCGAGGCGTACAGTAGTTGCGGCCTCGCACGATCGTCGCCTCGTCAGATTATCGTTGAGATTGCATCCTTGATCAGGGACGCATTCGGAAGCGCATTCGTCCAAAAGGCCTGGGTACCGGCGCCTAACATCTCACGGGCTGCTTCGACGATTGCGGATTGGGCAGCCATGCTGATCGAACTCCCCGTCGAAACACGAATCACGCCGACGCGAAAGAGCTCCGGAATAGGCGGGCCGCCTGGCATGAGAAGTACGTTGACTGGTCGATCGACCGCCGCGATGAGCGACTGGATATCGTCGATGGCCATGAGTCCGGGCGCGTAGAGAACGTCTGCGCCCGCCTCTTGATAAGCCTGAAGACGCTCAATCGTATCTTTCAGGTCCGGATTGCCCCTGATGAAATTTTCGGCTCGGGCCGTGAGGACCAGCGGCGAGTGGCTTCGGCCATTGGCATCGGCCGCTGCCCGAACACGTTCGATGGCGAGTTCTCGCGAATAGATCGATCCGTCCCCGAAGTCTTCGATCGAGCAGCCCGCGAGCCCGGATGTGAGCGCCTGCTCGATGGTTTCGACAACGTCCTTTGGGTCATCGCCGAAGCCGTTCTCGAGATCTCCGTTGATGGGAAGGGACGTCACGTCGCCGAGCAGTCGCGCATGCGCGATGGCTTCTTCGCGCGTCACGTGTCCGTCGGCGTGACCGAGCGAGTTCGCGAAGCCGTGGCTAGTCGTGGCGAGTGCGGAGAAATGCATCGAGGCGAGAATCTTCGCGGAGCCGAGATCCCAGGGGTTCGGCAAGATGAAGGGCGTCTTATGTAGATCTCGAAAGGTCTGCCGTTGGTCCAAAGAGAGAAATCTCCAATGCGCCGATGAGGAGGTGGCGCTCTCGCGACTTCGGAGTATCGGGGATCCCGGCCGACGATTCTGGATCCAATCGGCCGTCATCATTCGGCTCCAGCCGTCCAGCGCTTCTGTGGATCCATGACATGGCCTTCGATTGCCCGACGTCTCGTCGTGATGCTCGCTCGAAATCACAGTCATTAACGAGTTGAAAAACACCCAGTAATGAACAACTTATTTCGAGAAAGTCAATTCACTGGGCCGCCCACCCGAACGGAT